>NZ_LZML01000175.1:0-63345 GCF_001665695.1 Nocardia sp. 852002-51101_SCH5132738
CCCCCCGCCCCCCGCCGCCCCCCCCGCGCCCCCCGCCGCCACCCGCCCCCCCCCCCCCCCCCCGGGGGGGCCGGCCCCCCCGCCACCCCCCCCCCCCCCGCCCGTGACGCGCACCGTCACGGGGGTCCGGGGCGTCGCCGCCGGCGGCGACGGGGCTGCGGTGCCGATGGTGAGGTAGGCCGCGGCGGTGGCGTGGCGGCGGTGGCGGTGTGTTCGATGGCGGCGGCGATGTCGGCGGCGGTGAGAAACCATGTTCGCCCGGCCCGATGTCCCGGCAGCGCGCCGGCTTTCAGCTGCCGCAGATACCACGCTTCGGACTTGTGCAGAGCGCGAGCGCCGACAGAGACCGGGTAGGTCGGCTCGTGCGGGGCCGCCACTGCATCCGCGGCGTCCTCAAAATCTGTGGTGTCTGGATGCTTATCAGTCGACACACCAACACCTCCCTCACACTATGAAGCAGGTTGTGCCCCAACACCGTCCGCGCCCTGATGCCCGGCAGCGCGCGATCGATACGCCAAGAACAAGCGAACCCCGGGTTCCTCGACGAGCTCGGTGACCTGCACGGTGACCAGGTCATCCCGGTCGCCCCAGCGGCGCGGAGACGGACCAATGTCGTAGGCGACCTCGACACCGCTACGCCACAGCCCAGCGAATCGGGCACTGCCGGCGAGGCGTCGAAGAAGCCGCGCTCCCACCGGCGCATCCCGGAAGCGGCCCAACGCCGCACGCAGAGTCGCCACGAAGAACTGGGCCTCCTCGTCGGGATCCTGGCGACACGACTCGTCAGCCGAGGAGAAGCGCCAGATGGCGAGGTTGTTCTCGGCTTGGTCCAGGCCGGGAAACAGGCTCTGGAACTGCTGGTTGGCCGCCACGACATTCCACAGGGGATCGCAGAAGCCACAGGCAATCGCCCGGGCGTCCCATGTCGCCAACTCTCCTCGGCGACCAGCAGTCGCTATACGTTCACGCAGTTCGTCCAGTGGAGCCAGGACTGCGGCGGGTTCCCACAAGTCGATGGTGTGGCGACGCTGGGCGGGTGAGAGTTCGTAACCGGTGATGATCTTGTCGAGTGTGTCCCGGCGCGGAGTCGCCGAACCAACCTCGACCGACTTGAGATAGGCGGCACTGACGTGTGTGTACCGGCCGGCCAGATCGCGGGTCAGGTCGCGGTGTTCGCGCATCACTCGTAGCCAGGGCCCGAGTGCTGGAATTCCAACCGGCACATCACCAGCCAAACGGGCGACATCCGGTGGCTGTCGAGCGTGAGGTGAATCGGGTGTGGTGGTGGTCATGAAACCCCCTCGAACGCCGACACTTTCGTGTCAGCAAATACAGGAATTGGTGAAAAGGATTCTCCCCCGAGCGCTTTCTTCCTACCAGAATCCCGCGATGGCGGCAACGAACAACCAGCGGTCTCACTGGCGAAGAGGCGCGCTCGACCTCGACCCACGGCGGTGTTCACCACATGGTGTCCACCAATCGGCGACGGGCGGAAAAAAATTTCGAGGGATACTGGGAGTATCAATTTTCGCCGCTGTCGCACGTAAACCCATCTCTTTGTGGGGCTAGCGCGGGTATATATAAAAACTCCATCCCTTCAACGCCTGGCGAACCATAATTTTCCGCGTTTTGATGGTAGGGCAACTGCTCCTGCCTCGAAGGGAAATTGATTGTGGATCCGATGGTCGTTCTTTCCTGGATCGATACCGGCTCTGCGGCAGTCTCGAACGGACTGACGATCGCCGCCCAAGTGCTCTCGCTCGTCCTGCCGTTCCTCTGATCTGCTGAAACGGCGGATCAGCGCCCCGGGAGTCGGCGTTGACGACGCCGGGGCGCTGATTCTCCGAAACCGCCACACCATTCATTCTGTCCTTTTTCCTCCCTCCGTTCGAAGGGTTTATTCGGCATGCCGAAAACAGGATTCAGAAACGCCAAGAGAAGAACCGCGACACCCAACAAAAGGGGGGAGCGGTTACAGGCAGGGATGTCCCGACCCGCGTCGCTCGTGGTTGCCGGTGCTGTCCCGCTGTTGATCGCGCTCGCGTGCGCCGGCCCGGCGGGTGCATCGACGGCTTCGATCGCGGACCAGCCGGGCGTTACCAGCCCTTCCCAGCCCGGCACAGTGACACCGCCGCCCCCACCTGCACCGCCGCCTACGCCGGAACCTCAACCGGAACCGGCACCCGTGCCGCAGCCGGTGTATGTCGAGCAGCCACCCGAGATCCGCAACGGGCCCACCCCGCGCCCCGAACCCGCCGACGACCCGGCACCGCCGGTGCAGGTACAAGACCTGCATCTGCCCGAGCCGGTGGCGCCGGTCGCGCCGATTGCGCCGCCGGACAACACGATCCGTGTCGGTCAATGGCAGGCTCCGGCACCGGATTGGCTTCCACCCCAAGCACGTGACTGCATCAATAACACCGCTGCCGGTGCCGAAGCGCAGGTCGCTACCGCTTTGGATTCGATCGGTATCCCGGCAGGGCGCTCGGACCGGGTCAGCGGCGCAACCCTCGCGGGTGCCGGGCTCGGCGGCGCGGCCGGAGCGGTCGCGGCCGGCGCACCGGTGGCCGCCGCGGGCGCGGTCGTGGGTGGGCTGATCGGTGGCACGATCGGCGGAATCGCCGGTGCCGCGGTAGGAACCGTGGTGCCGGTCCCGGTCGTCGGCACCGTTACCTCCGGCGTCGCGGGCACAGCGGTCGGTGCTGCGGCCGGTGCGGTCGCGGGCGCTGCGGTCGCGGGTATTCCCGCAGCGTTGGCGGGCGCGTTGGCTGGTGGAACCGTCGGTGCCGGATTCGGCGCCGGGGTCGGGGTGGGCCAGCCATGACCGCCGTAACGCTCACTCTGAAATCGCTGGCAACGGCCGCTGTGAGCGCGGCGTGTGTCGCGGCGGTGAGTGGTCTGGGTAGCGGCGCAGCCGATGCTGTGCCGATCGGTCCTGGCTGCCCAGCGTTGTACGTGATCGGAATCCAGGGCACCGGCCAATCGAACCCCGATCCCACCGCCGACACCGGAGTCATCGGCGCACTGCTGGCCGAGGTCCAGGCCGCAGCCCCGGACCTGGTGCAACACAGCACCATCCCCTACCCAGCCGGCTTCGGCGGGATCGTTCCTGGCGGAGGATCGGCACCATATGCAGAATCGGCAACCGAGGCGCTCGCCGGCCTCGATGCCGCTGCTACCGACATCACCAACGTCTGCCCCAGCACGTTGCTGGCGGGTGTGGCGTATTCGCAAGGCGCTCAGGCGATGGCGCAATTCGCCCAGCAGGTCGGCGCCGGCAATGGACCGGTCTCTCCGGACAAGATCGCCGGGATCGCGCTCTACGCCAACCCCGACCGGCTCCCGAACTCCCCGGTCATTCCCGGCCGGCCGGGACAGACGGTGCCGGACCCCGCGCCGGGCACATCAGGCGCTGCGGTCGCAGCAGTGCAGATCCTCAACCCGCCCGCGTCCGGTAGCGGTATCGGCACCGACGGCAGTGGCTACGGCGCGCTTGCCGGTCGTGTCGCTGATATTTGCACCGACGGTGACCTGGCGTGCTCGGCGCCCGACCACGCTGCCCTGCTGCGCGTCGGCGCGGAAATCGCCGCCCAAGCCAACCTGCGCGACCCGATCGCTGCCCTGTCGTCGATCAACGAACTGTTCTCGACGGCGATGGGACGGTCGTGGACCACCGTGCTAGCCGAGGATTTCCACACCGATGCCATCAATGCCGATTACGTTCCGGGAAAACCGTTGGCGCAGCGGCTTATCGACGCCGCCGACCCCCGAACGCCCGCACCGGGACCGGATCAGGTGCAGGCAGCCGTCCAGCGATGGGATCAGATCACCGCCGCGGCGACGGCGAACCCGCTCGGCGTGGTCCCGAAGCTGGCCGGCCAGCTCGCCGGGGCCTGGGGACAGTTGGTGGCCGACAACGCCGATCTGATCAACCCGGCGGTGTGGGTGCGCTACGGCGACACCGTCGCCCGTCACAACGGCTACCTGTCCAGCGGCCAACTCGCTTCCGGCGTCGCCTGGATGACCGCACTCGCCCACGACGCCGCAGGACACCAGTCATGAACGACACCGGCACCGCCTTCTACACCCCGCCCACCTTCCACGATTCCAGCGAGCCGGGCCGCATCCTGCGCATACGCCCCACCGACACACCCGGGCTGATCGGGGCAGGCGCGGCGTGGCAGCTGCTCTACACCTCCACCGACAGCCACGGCGAACTCACCGCGGCCTCGGGCATCGTGATCGCGCCCGACACCGATCCCGAACTCGGTCCAGGCCCGATCCTGGTGTACTACCCCGCTTTTCACGGACTCGGCGGCCCCTGCGCGCCGTCTCGACTGCTCGCCATCGGTGCCGAACCCGACACCGAACCGATCACCGCGGCGCTGGAACGCGGCTGGATCGTCGCAGTCCCGGACGGGGAAAACCTCGGCGTCACCGGGCAAGGGCCGGCAACTTTCCTCGCCGGTCGCGCCGCGGCACACCATGCCCTCGACCTCGCCCGCGCCGCCTCCTCGATCCCGGAATTGAATGCGGAGGGATCACCGGTGGTGGCATGGGGGTACGCCGACGGCGCTCGCGCCGTCACAGTCGCGGCGCAGTTGCACCGCTCGTACGCACCGGAGGTGGACCTGCGCGGGATCGCGGCCGGCGCCACCATCACCGTGCCCGGCGCGCTGGTGGCGTCGCTGAACAATGGTCCTTTTTCCGCGCTCGTGCTGGCCGGGCTGATCGGCCTCTCGCGCGCCTACCACCATCTACCCCTGCGCCACGTGCTCTCGACCGACGGCCGACAGATCATCGCCGAAGCCGAACACCGCAGCGCCCCAATGCTGCTTGCGCAGTATCGGCGTCCGATCGAGCACTGGTGCGATCGGGCACAGCCGTGGACCGATCCCATGTGGCATTACGTCCTGACCCGCGAAACCATCCCCGTCGACCATCTACCTGCCGTGCCTGTGCACCTCTACCACGGCGCCCGCGACGCGCTGGTGCCGATCGGACAGAGCACCCGCCTGCTGTCGGCCTACCGCGAAGGCGGGGTCGAGGTGAGCTGGCGCAACTACGACCGCGGCCACCTCGACACCGCCCACGACGCCATCACCGAAACCATCGCCCACCTGGCCGACTACCTCAACCGAGCCAGCAAAGGGTGACAAACGATGCGGTACAGCAAAACCCGGAACATCCGAAAAATCCGCCGCGGCAACCTGGCTCGCCGGGTGTGCGTAACAACGGTGGGGGCTGTGTTGATCGCTGGAGGCGGCGTCCAGGTAGCGACCGCTGACCCGGCGGTCCCGATCGGGGACCGGTGTCCGACGCTGTTTGTGTTCGGGGTTCAGGGACCGGATGAGTCGGCGACCGACACCGCACCGACTGTGGACACCGGTGCCCTCGGTCAACTGTTCACACCCCTGGCGGCGCACGCCGGCGGCCTGGTCCAGCGCGTTTACGTTCCCTACGGAAACAACGCTATCGGTGAGCCTCAACCCTATGACCAAGCCAGCACGAGCGCCGCGCAGCGCCTCGAATCCGAGGCCACTGAGGTCGTCCGTCGTTGTCCGACAACGAAGATCGCGGCGGCCGGATGGGGACAAGGCACGGCAGCAGTCACCGATTTCGCCCACCGGGTCGGTGACAACACCGCCACCGTGGCCGCGGATTCCATCGCCGGGGTCGCGCTGCTGGCCAACCCAGCGCGAGCTGGCAGTGACGTTCTTCCCGGCCGGCCGGGACAGACCACCCCCGGACCGGCTCCCGGCACCACAGGTGCAGCGGTCGCGTCGATCCGGCTCACCAACACACCAGGCAGCGGCATGGGCATCAGCCCGAGCGGCAGCGCGGGATTCGGGTTGTTGGCCGGTCGCGTCGCGGACCTCTGCACACCGGGTGATCTGGCCTGTGACGCCCCTGTCGGTTCGCCGCTGACGCGAACGGTGAAAAACATTGCTGCTCAATCGAACCTCGGTGATCCGGTGGCGGCGATCTCGACCGTCGCGCAAGCCTTGGCGGCCACGACCTGGAAAACCGCGATCGGCGTCGTCACCGACGACATCGCCGGCAACAGCCTGGACGAACTGAGCTACCAACCGACCAAACCCCTGGGGCAACGCCTAGCGGAAGCGTCGGACCCGAACACCCCGATGCCCGGCCCGGACGACGCGTTGGCGGCGCTGTTCCGGATCGGCACGATCGGCCTCAACACTGTGGTGTCGGTGGCGCAGAAGGTGTTCACCCCGGCCACGATCGCTGAGCTGGCCACTGTCGGCATGGCCAACCCCGCCGCCGCCCTCGGGGTCCTCGGCACGAAACTGGCCGGCGCGGTCGCCGACCTCGTCCCGCCGCACACCGCGCTGGGCTGGGTCAACCAGGCATTCGACGCCATCACCTCCACCGTCACCGACGACAACCAGCTCTACCAGCTGGCCACCTACACCCAATACAGCGACACCGCAGGCCACCATGCCGCCTACACCAGCACCCCCGCGACCCCGACAGGAACACCGGCCCTCGCCGCGGTCGCCGACTGGTTCACCGCACTGGCCCACGACCTCGCTGCCACCCACCCCAGCGCGGCCACACCACTACCCCCGACAACCAGCACAACGGAGCCGGCCGCATCGACGACATCCGGTTCCGTCTCTGAGCGGACCGGCACGGCAACCCCTCCCCCCGCCGTGCCGAGTCCTTGAACCCCTTCGGCGGAGACGGTTTCTCTGCGCCAGAGATCAGTTCCGTCCTCGCGGGCCGACTCCGCCGAAGGGCCCATCCACCCCCCATCCGCGTCGAGGAGGTGAACCACCATGCCACACACCACATCCGCGGACACCACTCCAGCGCCAGGTGACGAATGGCGTTGGCTCGAGCCCGACTCTTCAAAAGAACAGCAGCCCGAGCCCACGCAACTGCATCCAGGTCGCGGCGACACCCATCTCGCACCGGAGGTAGGGGGACACGAGCCTCCGCGACTCGGGCTGCCGTCCGCGCGGGTGTGGATCGTCGTGGGTGCGGCAATGACTGTGGCCGCCGTCCTGATGCTCATCGGTGCACTGGTCGTTGTCGATCCGGGCGGACACACCCAGGTGCCGACCCGAACCGCGGCGCCGCCCGCGAGCGGCACCGCAGTCGCCGGCGTGGCGTGCGCAGGACTCACCGGCGCCACGGTCACCGACCGAGACGGTGACATACGGACCGTCGCCGGGGTAGTGGCCTCGTTCGAGAACGCCTACTACCGGCTCCGCAATGCCGACGCCGCCCTGCGTGTTGTGGCACCGGAGGCGGGTCTGGCGGCCGATGCGCTCGCCGCCGGGATCGCCTCCATCCCGGCCGGCAGCACCTATTGCGTGGCGATCACCCCGATCGGCGCTGGCAGCGCGAACGTGCACGTGGTCGAGCAGCATCCCGACCGCACCCGCACCGACTACCTGCAAGTGATCAACACCCGCCCCGACGGTCCCGGCTTGCTGATCACCAACATCCAAAAGCAGGCCGGACCATGAGCGCCCTCGCCGCACACACCACCAACGAGCCGACCGACGGACGCCTCGACCCTACCACCGTCACAGAGCCCGGTCCGGAACATCGTGCGCCGGTGAGGAATTCACCGCTACCCGTCACAGGGGCATATCCGCCGCTGTTCGCGGTACTCGGCGCCCACGGCGGCGCCGGCACCTCGACACTGGCCCGGTGGTGGGCACACGCCGCCGACGCCGGACTGGCGTGGCCCGCTTCGCCGGTGACCACGCAGCGGGTGGTGGTCGTGGCTCGCGACTGCTTGCCCGGGTTGGTCGCGGCCGCGGACCGGCTGCGCGAGTGGCATGCCGGGCTCACACCCTCCGGGGTAACTGTGGTCGGGCTGGTGCTGATCCCGCCGCGGCCCGGCCAGGTCCCGCTGGCGGTGCGCCGCTACCGCAGCACCGTCGCTGCCCTGGTCGAGGGCGCGGTGTGGCCGATCCGCTGGCACGACGAACTGCTCACCCACGAACTCGACGACCTCGCCACCTACACACCCAGCGACCCGCCGCCACCGCGGCGCGCCCACCTGAGCGACGCCGTCCCCACCGACGTCTATCACGCCGGCACAGCGATCACCGCCCGCATCGCCGCCACCCGAGCGCCCGCATTCGACCCCATACCCAGGAGATCCCCATGACGCATTCCGTCATCGCCAACATTGCTGTTCTGGCGCAACAGATTCCGATCACACCGGAGGCACCCCCAGGGTCGGCCGGACTGACCAAGGTCGTGAACTGGCTGGCCTGGGCGGTGATGCTCGCCGGCATCGCCGCACTCATCTACGCCGGCGGCAAATTCGGGTGGGAACGCTGGCACGGCGGCGCCGTGGAAAGCCCCAAGATCGTGCTGGGCGCCCTCGTCGGCGGAATCATCGCCACCAGCGCCGGATCCATCATGACTCAAATCGTCGCCAAATAACCAATGCGCCAACAAATTTCGAATCGACTCACATCCGTGCCGTCCGCCGCCGAACGGCGGAACACGGCATCTCACCAACGTACTCGTTTCTGAGGCAAAGGGATTCACACGTATGCCAATCATCGACACCTCCCCGTTGACCATGTCCAGCAGCGACGGGCTCATGCTGGCCGGAGATCGTTGCGGGCCATCGTTTGCCGCGGCGACCGTTGTCTATGTACACGGGTTGCTGTGCGACGGCAGCTGGTGGCAACCGCTGACCGAGCAGGTGCACGACCGCCTCGACGGCCAGATCGCGCAAATCGTCTGGGATCAACGCGGGCACGGCCGCTCGGGGCGCCCCCACCGCAGCGTCGAGACCACCCTCGACCATCTGGCTGACGACCTCGACACCGTACTCACCCAAGCCACCGGATCGGTCGTACTGGTCACGCACTCGGCCGGATCCATGGTCGCGGCCGCCTACGCGCAGCGCTACCCGGCGCGCGCCGCCGCACTGTCAGGGCTGGTGCTGTTCAACGCCACCGGCGAATTCCCCGAATTCCCCACCCTGCCCCGCCATTTCATGACTGCGGCGACGCGGATCAAGAGCCTTCGTCACGGCAGGCTCGACCATGTCGCGGCTGCGGCCGCGTCGCTGGCCGAACGACGCTTCCGCCGCACCGCACGACGGCTCGGGTCCAAGGCTCCGCTGGCGACCGGCGCCCGTCCCGGCGATCCGCGGGTGCTGACCGACCTCATGCACGCCTACCGCCACTTCTACCTCGACCCTGCCATCGCCGCCGGGTTGCGACCGGTTCCGTCGTTCGTGGTCACCGGCGACCGCGACCGGGTCGTCTCCGCCACTCAATCGACACGGTTCGCGGAGAAGATCTGGGCTGACCAGCAGGTGGTGCCCGGCGCCGGACACTCGCTGCCGAGAAGCGAACCCGACATCGCCGCCGAGGTGATCGTCGCGGCCCTCGACGTCGCCTACCGCGCCGACGTCGACCAGCTCCTGCTCGACCAGGACAGTGAACTGGCCACCGACACCGACGGCACGCCATGACCACCACACGGCTGGACCCGAAAGTCCTCGCCCCGCTGACCCAGATGCTCGCCTGGCTGGCCTGGCTCGTCCTGCTGCTCGCGATCGCCCGCACCATCTGGATCGGCTGGCAGCTGGCGTGGCGACTCCACCGCGACGAAGCGATCGAAGGACTCGCCGGCGCCCTGCTCGCCGCCATCCTCGTCGGCTCCGCCCGCGGTATCGCCGCCGCCCTGTTCCCCACCCACTGAACCCCACACCCCTGGGAGACCGCAGTGAACCCGCACACCACCCACCACGCCACACATCATGCCGGCCTGACCGCACTAATAGGACTGCTCGGCATCGCCACCCTCACCGGCTGCACCACGCCCGGCGAACACAGCAACCCTAGCGCCGCGTCATCAGTGCCCGCGGACATCCACGCCGCACCGACCAACGTGATAACCACGGTCTACCAGGGATTCTCGCTCCCGGTAGCCGACCAAGGCCCGCACACGGTGACCGGCGCGGTCGCTGCAGGGTTCGCACATACCCCCGCCGGGGCGGCGCTGGCGGCGATCCACGCCGTCGTGCGGATGTCCGTGGCACCCGATGATCAATGGGCCAGCGTCGGACAACAGATGCTCGCCTCCGGCGCGGGGCGTGACGACTGGGCCGTGGCGCGGGCCCAGATGTCGATCACCACACCGATCGCCCGCACGCCACCGAAGATCCTGGGCTACCGCATCACCGGCTACACCCCGGACCGGGCCGACACCGCGATCTACACCCAGCAACCCGACACATCGCTGACCTGCAACACCGCCACCGTCATCTGGCAGACCGGCGACTGGAAACTCCTGCTCCCCGACGGGCACCACCCCGCCCTGGTCACCGCCCCCGACACACTGCCCACCGACACGATCCGGCTCCCGATCCGATGAACACGACCGCCGCGACTCTGCCACTGAAACACCACCGCTGGCTCGGGCTCGCAGTAGCGTTGGCCGTCCCGCTGAGCGGATGCGGTACCGACACCCCTGGACCCCCGTCCGCTGGCTTATCCACAACGATCCCCAGGACTGCTGCGCGGCCCCCGCTCACCGCGACACAGGCCCAGCCGCCGACCACAGACCTGTTCGGCAACCGCCTCGACGTCGTCGGCGACGAGGGACGCGCGTTTGCCCAAGATCCGGCCACGCGCCCCAACCCGTCGTCGAGCGACTATCTCACCGCGGCACCAGCGCAAATGTCCTGGCAACGCGGATGGGGCGGCGCCGCGCTACCAGTCTCCGGAAGCGATGGTCCGGCCGTCATCGACCACGGGATCGCCTCCGGGTTCGCCGACACCCCGCAAGGTGCGGCGCTGGCCGCCTGCGACGCGCTCGCCCGCACCCTCGCCGCACCAGAGGGACTGTGGCAGAGCGTCGTTCGGACTCGTTTTGTCGGTGACACCGACGCGTTCATCGCCAGGGTCACGCGCAGCCGCACCCACACACCGGATGCCGGCCGCTACGTCACCGTCCCCGACGGCATTCGCATCCGCCCCGGCTACCGCGCCGACTTCGCGGTCGTCGACATCGCCACCCGAACCCGCGACGGCTACACCTCCGTCTCCTGGCCCATGACCTACGACACCGACTGGCGAGTGCGCCTGCCAGACGACATCGAAACACTCTGGCAGCCAGGCGATCCCATCGAGAACCTTGCCGGCTTCGGGCAATGGAGGACCACCACATGACGACATCCATCGCCGCCGTCAACCATGCGCAGCTGCCGGATATCGTGTGCGACCTGCCCACCGGACCCGGTGCGGTGTGCGCGTTGAAACAACTCGGCGGCAAAGCCGCCAACTCCGCAGCCAACTCCGCGTTCGACAGCGTTGTCGACTCTCTGGTCAATGGCATGACATCCGCAATTCGATTCGTGATGACGTGGTGGGTGAACCTGCCCTCTCCGCACCTGGCGGCGTCTACCGGGGAGCCGGGGCCTGCCTTGGCGTCGATCCGCGGGTACACCAGCGGTCTGCAGGTTCTGCTGATGATCGCGGGGATCTTGTTCGCCGCTGCTCGGTTGGCGATGGCCAAGCGTGGTGGTGTCGCGGGGGAGGCGCAGGAGAGCTTTCTGATGTTCGCGCGGGCGGTGTTCGCCTCGATGATGTTCTCCGCCCTGATCACTACCGGTACGAAAGCTGGTGATGCGTTCAGTAACTGGGTGATCAACGACGCCACTGGCGGCGACCTGCACGGCGCGGTCGAGCGGCTGGTGGACAACAACTTGCGCGATCACAGCAACCTCGGCTCCGGTGTCCTGCTCGTGCTGGGCATCCTCGGCTTGATCAGCATGCTCGTCCAACTTGCCATGCTGGTCATCCGCCAAGCCGTCTTGATCCTGGTCGTCGCGGCGATTCCGCTGGCTGCGGCCGCGGCGGGCACCGGGCCAGGTTCGCAGGCGTACAAGCGGATGCTGTCGTGGTCGCTGGCGTTCGTGCTGTGGAAACCGGTCGGCGCCCTCATCTACGCGATCGCCTTCACCGCAGCGGGCACGAAAACCGCTGGTCAGCAGCAAGATCCGCAACTGGTGTTGCTCGGCATGATCCTGCTGTTGTCAGTGACGATCGTGCTGCCGGCCTTGATGCGGCTGGTCGCCCCCGCGGTGGCGACCCTCGGCGGCGGGGGAGGAGCAGGCGCCGCCCTAGCCGGTGGCGCCCTCGGCATCGCTATGGGCTCTGCCGGAGGTGACCGTTCCGCGGCCCGGAAGATGACCGAAGGCGAAAACGCCACCAGCGGAGGCGGAGGCGGTGGGCCCAATCCATCCCCGAGCGGCCCATCGGGCGGGGCGGGAGGTGGCCGTCCGCTCTCGGGAGGGACCGGTGGCGGCGGAGCTTCGCCCGGCCGCGGCGCCTCACCTGGCGGGGCCGCATCCGGAGGGTCCGGCTCCGCGGGAACCGGGGGCCGATCTGCGGGCGCCTCGGAACAAGCCGGTGGCAGCTCGGGCGCGGCTGGCGGCGCGGGAGCGGGCATCGCCGGTGCGGCTGTCATGGGTGCGCAGTTGGCCGGTCAGGGTGTGCAGTCGGCGAGTTCGGCGGTCGAATCCCAGGCCGGTGACGGCTGGGATGTCGATGCGCCTGGCCCGTTGGAGGTGCGGCGATGACCAGTCCTCGCATGTACGGCAGATGGGAGAAACCGCGCTCGGCCGGGTTCTTCGGCATGACGTGGGGGGTGAGCATGCTCGCGATTGCACTGCTGATCACCGTGATGGCTACCTTCATGCTCACCCGATCCATCGCCACAACGCTGATCGTGCTCGGCTGCGCCGCAATCGTTTTCACGCCCTTGGTGATCACGATCGACGGTAGGACAGGGTGGGAGACGGCGGTGTTGCGGGTCCAGTTCGCGGCGGCGAGGGCGCGTGGTGAGCTGGTGTATCGGTCCGGCCGGTTTTCCCGGATCCCGGGTGTGGCGAGATTGCCTGGGTTGCTGGCTGATTCGCGGCTGGGGGAGTGGGAGACTCCTGGTGGGAAGCGGTTCGCGGTCGTCCATGTTCGCCGTACCGATCACTGCTCGGTGGTGCTACGGGTGCTGCCGCGCGGCAAGGAACTGGTTGACCAAGCACAAATCGATGCCTGGGTGGCCGAGTACGGGCATTTCCTGGCCTCGCAGTCACGTGGCGGTGAGGTCGTCGCGGTCACCGCGGTCCTGGAGACCGTCGCCGAAACCCATCTCAAGCAACGCCGCGAAGTCGCACGTCTGGTCCGGGCCGAGGCGCCGGAGTTCGCGCGGGCGGTGATGCGTGAGGCCGCCGCCGATATCGGCGGGGTCGGGGTGCGGATCGAGGCCCGCCTAGCCGTCACCTACCGCGCCATCGGCACCTCCCGCAAAACGCGGCGGGACCTGCCCGAGCAGGCCCGCGAGATCGGGCAACGCCTGCAAGGGGTGCTGTCGCAACTGGCCCGCGCGGGGCTGCCGGCGACGCCGTTGCAGGCGTGGGAGGTGCTGGGGCTGGTGCGGTCTCGCTACGACTTGGCAGCCCAGCGCGACATCGAAGCCGCAGGTCCCGCGATCACCGATACGCAGTCGTGGGATTCGGTGGGCCCGATCGCGCACGAGGACCGCTGGGACCATCTGGTGCACGACGGCGCGCGGTCGATCACCTGGGAAATGGACGCCCCACCGCGGGGCGCGGTGCTGGAAACCGGTCTGGAGGAGTTGCTGCGCCCGCGCTCCGATGTGCCGCGCAAGCGGGTCGCGGTCGTGTACCGCCTGCATTCGGCGGCCGAGGCCACCGACATCGTCGACTCCGACTTCCGCGACGCGCTGGCCGCCGAGCAGACCGAACGCGGCATCGCCTCAGCCGCCGCGTCCATCCGCGTCGACAACACCCGCGCCGCCCGCCAGGAACAAGCCCGCGGCGCCGGCCTCACCCGATTCGGTGTCCTGGTCACCGTCACCGACGTCCTCGACGCCGACCTGCCCGGCATCGAGGCCTCGGTACGCACGATGACCGCGGCGTCGCGGCTGCGGGTGCGCCGCTGCTACGGCTCCCAAGCCGCCGCTTTCGCCGCCTCCCTCGGCATCGGCCTGATCCTGCCCGAGCACACCTCGATCTCGAAGCGGTTCAGCGCATGAATATCCGAGACCGCAAAAGCACGATCCGTCCGGCGCGGACGGCGACGATGGCAGGGATTCGTGTGCTGACTCCACAGGCGCGTGCGAAGGAGGAAACGGCTGCTGCGGGTCGCGGCCTGGCCGCCGTTCGCGCTCGCTGGGCGCTGTCGAGTGACGATCATCGCCGCGCCACTGCCGCGCGGAGAGCAGAAGATTCGGTCCGTGACGGATTCGCGGTGTCCATGGCGAGCTTCACCGACCGCGGGTACCGCGGTGTCGGTGGAGGCCGCGCAACGGTGGTCCCGGCGACACCGGAATGGCGGGCGACGACGGTGCAGGTGGCCGGATTGTGGCCCTTCGCGGTCGGAGCGACCGCCCCGGTGGTGGGCTGTCCGGTCGGTTCTCATTTCGTGACCGGCGCGCCGGTGCATTTCGATCCGATGTCGTGGTTCGCCCGCGGATTCATCACCGCACCGATCGCATTCGTGTTGGCGCTCAACGGCTTCGGCAAATCCTCGCTCATCCGCCGCCTCGCGACTGGGGCGGTCGCGGCCGGGGAAACGGTGCTGTGCATGGGCGACACGAAACCCGACTACCGCGACCTCGTCGAAGCATTGGGCGGGCAAGTCGTCGACCTGGGTTACGGGCACGGCAGCATCAACCCGCTCGCCGTCGGAGCTCTCGGCACCATCATCGACCGACTCCCGGATCCGGATCAGCGCCGCCAGGTCGCCGCGCGAGTGGAAGCCGGGCAGGTCAACATCGTCGCCGGGCTGATCGAGTTGGTCCGCGGCTCCCGCGTCGCCGACTACGAAGAAACACTCATCGCCGCGGGACTGCGCGAACTCTACAGTCCCGCCGGAGGATTCACCCCGCAGCGGCCGCCGCGGCTGTCGGATCTGCTGGCCACGATCTCCGGCGGCGCGCAGCGGCTGCGGCAGTTCGCCGAGGAAGACGACGACGTCGCGTTCCGGGCCGCGACCAAGGTGTTGCGCCGTTCGCTGCGCGCGGTGATCGAAGGCCCTTGGGGGCAGATCTTCGACCGCCAAACCAGCACCCCGCTGGACCTGAACAGCCCGGCTGTCTGCATCGATGTATCCCGCATCCCTGAAGGCGACACGAAGCTGCTGGCGGCGGTGTTGATGGTGTGCTGGAGCGAGGGCTTCGGCGCGGTCGCCGCCGCCCATGCGCTGGCCGACGCCGGTCTCGCGGCCCCGCGCACGTTCGAGGTCGTCATGGACGAGATCTGGCGCGTGCTGGGTGCGGGGGAGTTCATGGTCGACCGCGTCGATGCCCTTACCCGGTTGAACCGGCCACTGGGCACCGGGCTGATCATGTGCAGCCACACCATCAAAGACCTCGCCGCTTTCGACTCGCCGGCTGCGCAAGCCAAAGCCCTCGGGTTCTTCGAACGCGCCCGCGCCAAAATCATCGGCCCCGTCGGGCCTGAAGAGATCGAACGCCTCCGCGCCGCGGTGTCGATCACCGACACCGAAAAGTTGCTGGTCACCTCCTGGGCCGCGCCCCGGCCACCGACCGACGATCACCTCGACAAAACCGGCGTGCGCGAAACCCCGCCCGGCACAGGATGTTTCCTGCTCAAAACCGGCGAAGCCGACGCCCCGGGCATCCCCTTCCGCATGACCTTCACCCCGACCGAGCGCGCCCGCGACATCCACAACACCAACCGGCGCTTCTCCCACCTAACTGGCGGAAACAACGACCGTCCTCGGCCTCCATTCGAGGCCGAGGCCTTCGAGGTCGGGGAGGACGGCGATGAGTGATGTCCTCCAGAACCCTCCTCGCAGGCATCGTGTGCCTGCCCATCGCGTTGATCCTGTTCCTGGCAGTGCTCGTCGGAATACAGCCCGCGGACTCGTGTGCGACCGACGTGCTCGCTGGGGGAGTGGCGGGCCCGACCGGTCAGTCGCTGGCGGGATTGAACGAGCGCCAGTTGGCGCTGGCACGCAACGGTGTCGCGATCGGCAAACAACGCCGGGCGCCGGAGTCGGTGATCATCGCCGAACTGGCGGCGATGATCACCGAGTCGACGCTGCGCAACCTCGCGAACTCCAACGTCCCGGAATCGCTGAGCTTCCCCAACGACGGCGTCAGCGCCGACCACGATTCGGTGGGCCCGCACCAGATGCGGGCCAGCGTCTGGGGACGCGTCGGGATCGCCACGTTGATGAATGCGATCTATCAGATCAACTGGTTCTACGACCAAGCCGCCACCATCACCGGCGCCGCCTCGATGACCTCAGCAGAACTCGCTCAGGCGGTCGAGGTGTCCGCACCGAACGCGTATGCGGGACAACTGGATCTGGCCAGGCGTCTCTACGCGATGTTCTCCGGCATCGACCCCGCGTTTCTGCCCGCCGCCGAGCCGGGGCAGTCAACCAGCGGATGCGGGCCCGGGACGGCGCCACCGGGAGTACCGGTGCCGGCCAGTGGGTTCGGGCAGGCGGTCGTGGCCGCAGCGCAGCGGTGGATCGGCACCCCGTACGTGTGGGGTGGAGGAGACGCGAACGGTCCGACGGGTGGTGGGTTCGACTGCTCCGGGTTGACGTTGTATGCGATCTACCAGGCGTCGGGTGGCCGAATCCGGTTGCCGCACTACACCCAGGCCCAACAAGACTCACCGGCCGGGCAGGTCGTGCCGTTCGATCAGCGCCAACCCGGGGATCTGATCTTCTTCACCACCCCTGGCGAGAGCGATTCCCACCATGTCGCCGTGTACGCGGGCCGCGACGCCGACGGCACCGACCTGGCCATACACGCCCCCCAAACCGGCCAAACCGTCACCGCCGCCCCCCTCGCCCGAGTCGCCGGATCCGACCACCTCGACATCCGCCGCTACAGCACACCACCACCACAACCCCGAACCCCCACAGCGGAGGAGGGAAAACAACTGTGACACCGAATAATTCGCGTCGACGACGTAAGAATCGCTCCGTCCGTGGACGTCCTACACCTCCGTCATCGAAGCGCCGCAACACCACTGCGACCAGCACGGCCGGTAACGGTCGCTACACCCACGAGCAACGGCTCGCCGCGCGGGCGTCAGCGGGGCCGCATCTTCTGGCCTGGGTCGCCGCGACGCGGCAGACCTTCACCATCTGCCGGCCCGACGGGCGCACCGTGGCCCACGATCGCTTCCACCGCGACCTCATCATCGACAGCGACGATACCGCCACCGAAACGGCAGCGCTGCAAGCGATCTGGCTCGCCGCGCACGGGAAGGACCTCTGGGGCGCGGACGTGGCGACTCTGCGCATCGTCACATCCCGCTTCGTCGCCGACCCCGGTGCCCTGCACCGTGCGGCGTTCACCAGCGGCCTGGTGCTCGACCTGGTCGTCGACGCCGCCACCAATCCCGCGACCGGCCATCAGCTCGGCGTCTGGGTCGACTGGCGGCGCGCCGATCTCACCTGCCTGATCCAACACTCGAGGAACCAGCAATGACCTCACGCCCCATCGCAACCTTGCTCACCGTCTTGGCCGGAATGTACCTGCTGACCGCGTGCACCGAACACCCGTCACGCGGCCGACCGCCCGACGAACCCACTTGTGCAGGTGCAGGATTCGATCCACCCTTCACCGCTGTCGACCCGTGCTCGGCCGAATCGGTCACGTCGACGGCGCTGGAGACGATGTTCACCTACCGGCCTGCGGAGGGGCTCGATCCCCGGCGCGCGTTCGAGGCCGCGACGCCGCTGCTGGAACCCGAATTCGCGCGCAGCGGTGCACCCGCGGCGATCGCACTGGCTCCCGTAACAGCCGACATGTGGGAGCGGTGGCGCGACCAGCACGTCACGGTCACCGCGACTGCCCGCCCCACGGCCGATGATCACCCCGCCGACACCGCGTCGCGGGCGGCGCGTGTGGTGACCGTGAGCATGCACCCCAGCGACAGCACACCCGCTCTGCGGCTGGTCGTGTTCGCTGTAGCGCACCGCACACAGACCAGCAATGGCCCGCGGTGGCTGCTGTCGAATGTGCAGGTGGCGTCGTGACCAGCGGCAACGGCGATCCGGTCGATGAGGGTGGGCAAGCGGTCAAAGCCGGTTTCGTGCAGGCGATGCAAACCGCGGCGATGACGATGAACCTGCTGCAGCGCCGCGGCAGCGAATCGCGCTCGCGACAAGAATTCGCCCAACGCCAAGACGACCGGATCGCCGAACAGCAACGCAAGAACCACGTCCACGGCGCACAGATCCAGGGCTACATCGATAGGGCGCAACATGGTCGCCTCGAGCACTGGGCCGATATGGCGGTCAAGGCCGGCCGCTACCGCGAGCACCTGCTCGAGATGCAAGTCAAAAACGCACGCCTGCAACACGATAAGGACAGAGCAGACCGAGCCAAGGACAGCGACAAAGCCAGCGAGGAACGCCGGGACCAGGTTCACGGGCTGCAGGTGCGGGCGCTGCGCGGTGAGTACAACCGCAAAGACGCAATCCATACCCAGCAGCTGCGCCGCTACGACAAACAGATCGCTCAGGACCGGCGCTTGCACGATCTGAAGGTCGAATACCAGCAGTTGCTGATCGAGGCCCGCAAACGCGCGCTCGGACTCACCGAAACACTCACCGACACCGACCCAGGCACCGCCCGCGCCCACGCCGCCAGCGCAGGATGGGCGGCGGCCGAGGCAACCGCCGATCTGTCCGACGACCAGCGCGCCCACGTCGACGCGTGGGCCGAACGCTACGGCGAGGACACCGGCAACGACCCCCGCACCACCCTGGCCGATGCCCGTGCCGAGGCCGCGGCCCTCGACGACGCCGTCGATGAACTCCACAACCACATGAACACGCTAGCCGCCGAGTACACCCTGCTGAGCTACGGCGAAGCTCAGATGCGCATCTTCGATGCCGAATCCGGCCGAGACTATGCCACTTCGGACGAAGCGCTCGAAGTGCTCGACGGAGAGGTCATCGACGTCGCGGTCGAGGTCACCGGCGTCACCGGTGACCTCGATACCGGCGTCGACTTCGCGTCTCCGGTCCTTCCACCAGTGAAGGCTCTCGGGCCCGCGCCGTCTGCGGAGATCGAACCGTGATGGCGCGCAACCGCTTTCGTGCTTCGGTTCCGTTCGCTGCGGCGCCTGACCGGTGGCAGATGAAGGTGCTCGCGGGTGTGTATGCGCATGCGTCGGCTGCGCGGGAGATGGCCGCTGCGGCGCGGGCCGGTCGGGAGGCGACCGGTGAGCTTCCGCCGCCGTCGTGGTCGAGGGCTTTCCGCACCGAGGTCCTGCTCGGCCAAGAGCTCGAGAAAGCGGGGCTGGCCGCGGGGGTGCCGCGGGAGTGGCTGAACCAGGCCCGCACCCGCGCCCATCTGGGGCAGCCGTGGCGCCGCGACCTGCACTGGCGCATCCCGAGACCGGTGGACCGGACTCGGTTGCTGGTCGGGCTGGCGGCCGAGGCGCACCGGATTCAGGATCTGGCCGCGGTGGCGGTCGCCTATGAGAATCGTGGCGCGCATGCCGAGCCCGGCACCGCGACCTGGGTCATGCGCAACCTGCGCCGATCCCGCACCCGCCTGGTCCAACTCGCACGCCTGCTCGCCGTCACCGACGACGAAGCACAGCACATGTGGAACTCGCCGCAGCACTGGACCGCCGCCGCCGAGAGCGCCGGCGCCGCGAGTGTCGACGAACTCGACACCCGCTGGCGCGCCCACGCCCGCAGCGACCAAACCAGCATCGTGCTGCAGGCCCGCGCACTCACCAAATCCGGCATCACCGCACCGACCGGCGCCGCACTCCCACCACCCGACCAAATCCTCGACGTCCTTCGAAAAGAACTCGTACACAACAGTATTCCCGCCGCCGAGGGCACCGACCGGCATCTGGAAGCCGACGTGGTCGCGTCGGCCGGGGAAGGCATCGAATTAGCGGTGGCCGCGACCGGAATAGGCAGCAGCGGCCATCACGACCTGGCATCGGATCTCGCCCCGGCGCCGCGCCAGCCCAGCCTCGGAGTCGAGGTCGAGCCATGACCGGGACACAACACGTCGTCGGTGCGGGCGGTCGGCGTCCGGTGGCGCCGAACGCGGCGCAGAAAGCACTGCTGCGGCGGTTGAGTGCGGTGGTAGCCGACACGCGAGCGCTGCTCGATGCCGCCCGCAACCACTGGGAGGCAGGAGTTTTGGCGGAACCCTCTTGGTTCGCTCGCCTGGATGCGCTGATGGCGCGCGGCGCCGCGCTGGCGGAGCTGGGCCACGCCGGTGGAATCCCGCAGCGGTGGATCGATCTCGCCCGCCTCCAGGGCGAGCGGGGCACGGGATGGCGCACTCCGCAACGATGGCCCGTCCCGCAACCCGTGCAGCGGGCCCGCCTCATCGATGACCTCGCCGCCGAAGCCCGCGACCTCAGCGACGTCATGGCCGTCCATGCCGCCTACCGCGCTCGCGCCCGCAGCGTCGAACCCGACTCGCAGCGCACACGCATCGAAGCCACCGCGGCGGTGCGCCACGAGCGCCTGACCTCGATCGCGGCGCTGTTGGATCTGATCGGACCCGAACGCGACCGGATCAGGCCGGCCACGGATCCGATCTGGGCCCGCGCGCTGGCGGCCACGGTGCGAGAGCGCGATCCCGATCTGCTGGCACAGCAATGGCGCGTCCACGCCGAACATGAACCCACATCGGTGGCTGCCTACCGGTTGCTGACCGACTACGGCGACATCGACTTCCTCCCTGATTCCGCCATCGCGCCGATCCCCGCGGTGATGGTGGAACACATCGCCGCAGCCCTGCGACTGCCACTCGGCCTGGCTGCTCACGACCTGCAACTGGGCGCAGCCACCGACAGCGCGGTGATCGCCGCGTTAGGCGAGCCCCGGTGCTTCGAGTTCCCCGCCCCAACACCCGGTGACGAGCAGCACGCCGGCGCCGGCCCGGCACTCATACATCGCGACAGCGGCCCCAGCCCGTAACGGAGGCACCCACGCCCTCGAGCCGCTGATTATCCGGCGGCAGGGCACCGAACCCGAGACCAGGAGAAAAGGATGACGACTACCGAACCGACACCCGACCCAGCCCGCATCGCGGAGCAGACGTCGACCAGCTCGCCGGGCAGCGACCGTGTCCCGGGTCCGAACGCCGCCCAGGCTGCGCTGCTGCGGCGGTTGCGGGACATCGCCGACGGGCTGGCCCGGATGCAGGAAACGGGTCGTCTCGGCGGCGAATTCGGCCACTTTCCCTCCGAACTGTGGCACGACTACCTCGATGACTTGCACGACCGTGCCGACGCACTCACCGAGCTCGGGCGCGCCGGCGGCATCCCGTCACCGTGGCTCGACTACGCCCGGGGGCACACCGCCAGCGCGCAGGTGCCCGAGCGTTGGCCGGGCACAGATGTGCGTGCGCGCGCCGAACTGATCGCCGCGGTGGGCGAGCAGACGCGGGAGCTGGGGCACATCGCGGCCGTGCATGCCGCCTACCGGTCGCGAGTCGCCACCGGACCCGAACGAGAGCAGGACGCCTTCGCCGAAATGTTGGGACAGCGATGGGACCGCATCGCCACGGTGGTGGCTCTGCTGAAACCGGTCGGCGCGGAACGCGAACAGATATGGCCCGACGTCGAAAGTCCCACACGGCTGGCCGCTTTCGCACAGCCAATACGTGACATCGGTCCTGCCGAGTTGGCGCGGCGATGGCATTCCTTCCGGACGACACCAGACGCCGCGGTGTCCGCGCATGCGGCGCTGGCCGACTACGGCGACTTGACCTGGGACCCGGATCGCGAACTGGTGCCGACACCGCAATCACTGATCGCACAAATCAGCGCCGTGCTGCATCCCGGCCGCAGCGTCGACAAGTCGGTCGGTGCTGGCGCCGCGATCGATGCCGATATCGCCGCTGCACTTCCTGATGTGCCCCGCGAATTTCTGCCGGAGATCCCGACACCGGACCCGAACCAGGCTGTTGCCCCCGCGCTCGACACCGGACCCGAACCGTGACGTGACGCCTCGACTGTCGAGAACAACGGTAGCGCAAAACAATTCGAATCCAGGAGCCCGCAGATGACTGAACCGCAATCACCGCATGTGCAGCGAAGACCGGTGTGGCAGCAGAGGCTGCTCGACCGGATCCAGGACTTGTCCGACGACCGCGCCCGGCTGCTGCGCGCAGGCTACGAGACTCCACCGGGGGCCGGGGAATCGTCCATGCTGGCCTGGCGCACACAACTGCTGCAGCTGGCAGCCGACCGCGCCGAAGTCGAAACCCACGCTCACGCGATCGGCATCCCCGACACCGCGATCGCCGCCGCCCGAGCCGCGGGCAGCAGTGGGCGGCGAGCAGACATCAGCCCCAAGCCCGGCACCGACGCGGTCCGTGAGCATGTCATGACCTGGGTGGCCAGCGATGTCTGGCAGATGCAGCACATGGCCGCCCTCGACGTCGCGCGCCGAATGCGCCGGGTGACTGATACACCCTCGTTCGAGCCCGAACCGTGGATGGTGGCCCAGTTCGAGCGCAACCTGAGCGCATTGTGGATCCGGGCCGGCAATATCGCCGACGCGATCGGCCTCACCGTCGATGAATCCGCCGGAATGTGGGCCCGCACCAGCAGCGAGTGGCAGCGACTCCTCGACGCCACCGCACACACCTACGACGCCGACGCAGTCGAGGAACGCTGGCGCGTCTACGCCCGTCCCGGCATCGAGACCAGCGTCGTGCGCGATGCCACCGCCATCACCCTGCGCGTGGATGTCGCCCTGTCCGAGCAGCCGGTGCGCATCCCCGCGCCGCACGCCATGAAGACCGCCGCCGCAGCAGCGTTCCTAACCCATTCCTCCGCCGGCGCTGACGCCGACCCCATCACCGACGCGATCGACCGCGCGCTGCCCGCCGAGGCCGACCACACCCGCTGGGACACACCCACACCCACCGGCCCACCACAGCATCCCGGGCCCGATCACGGGGCCCAGCTATGAGCCACGCCTGCCCACACCCAGATCCACGGACTCCCAGCGGGTTCACCCGCCAGAAGAGGTAACAACCATGACCAACCCCGACCCGGGAGTATCGATGGAGCAGTGGCAGGCGAAGTTGCTGGCCCGCATCGACCGACTGGCACGCACCTACGCGTTGGTGCAGATGCGTGGTTTCGGCGGCTACGACGGTAGTGACGGCACCCCGGAGCAGGAGTGGCGGTCGCATCTGGATGCGTTGGAAGCTGAACGCGAAGCGATCGAACAGCTGGCTATCGAACTCGGCATCCCACACCAATGGGTCGAACGCGCCCGCACCAACGGTGCCGAAGCAGCCCAACTCTCCTCCCCCACAACGGACACCGCGCCCGCGAACCCGAGCCCGGAGGCCGGGATGCCCGAGGTCGCGTCGGCGTCGAAGCAGTTGTTCATCGATATGGCTGTCGTCGATGTGTGGCATGTGCATCGGATGGCGTTGCTGTCGGCGGCGCGCGATGCCCGTCTCAGCGCCGGCCGTTTGGGTTTGGGCGCCGACCCGGTCGCCGATATGCAGTTTCACCGCAACATGAACCTGCACCATCAGCGCGCGGCCGGCCTGTCCGATGCCGCGCAACTGTCGGCGCCCGAGGTCGAAGCCCTGTGGAACAGCCCGCAAGTTCATACCGCGCGTCGGCAGGCTGCCGAGCAGATCAACCGGTGGGATGACCTGCACCTGGAATTCGAATGGCGCCGCTATACCCAGCCCGCCACCGACCCGGTGCTGCCGCCCTACATTCCCGTCGACCCGGACACCGGAACCCCGACCACCCACGCCCAGGCACGCCCACCCGACGCCATCGAATTGATCGCGCGCGCCGCGGCCGCGCTCGGTATCGACCCCGAACGCACCGACCGGCTCCCGATCCACCACGCAACCGCCATCGACATCGCTCTACCCGAAACCACCGCCCGCGACTGGGAGCCGGATCCCGCCACAACACCACCGCCGCCCCCAATGCGACCCGACCTCGGGCCCGAGCCCTGACCACCGCACCCTCATCCCTCGGTGATGGCGCTGGCGCCGACCATCACTCCAGACCGATTCGAACCACCGCGAGGACATCCCGTCACGCCCGGCCCACCGGCTGCGGCCCGCTTCTCGACAAGGCGGAACATGATGTCCGACAACACATTCCCCCCAATGCACGCGCGCGATGTCAGCGCCCCAGACCCGACAGCGAGCCCAACTCGTTTCGATGCCGCGGCCCCTCCTGCGGTGCCGCCGACAGCGTTTCAATCCCGCACCGTTGCTTCCGCGCTGGCAATCCGGTTCGGCCCCGACGATCCCGACGCTGTGCGCGCGACCGCACTACGCGCAGTGCAGGACTCGGTGAAGCGTTACATCGACTGGCAACACCACCCAGCCCCCGGCACCTCGGCTGCCGGTCCCGGCGAGTGGCGGTTGACCGCGATCAACGGCATCGAAGACGACCTGCGTCGCGCCTACCTCGACGCCGTCCGCAGCGGGGTGCCGATCAGCGAGATCGACACCGCCCACGACCTCGGGCTCGCCGGAGTGGGCTGGGACCAGCAACCCGCCCACCGGCTGCTGGGACGGCTCGAACATCTCGCCCACGCACTCACCCTCGCCGAGGCCCGCGCCGGCACCGACCGCGCCCGCATCCGCGAACTCGAAAACGAGCTCGACCACGCCCACACGCGGATCGAAACCCTGTCCGAAGACCTCGCCCACGCCCGCAACACCATCGCCCGCCAGACCGAAGAACTCGTCGACGCCGACTGGCTCACCGGACACCGCCACCACAACACCGAACCCGGCCCACAACCCGCCCGCGCGCTAGCTCAAACCAACGCCGAGTTGGCACTGGCCAACGACATCGACGCCCTCGAACGCACCACCTCGCTCGACACCAGCGGCGGGATAAGCACCGCGATCGACACCGCACTGCCCGGCCAACCCGACTACTGGCCCGACAGCACCGACCCCGACACCGGGCCACCGCCAGGCACGTCGGATCACGGCCCGGAGGTGGCGCCGTGACCGCGCTGGACGAGCCGCTGGGTTTCACCAACCCCGACTACTACCGCGACGCCGCCTCGCATACCGAGCGGCAGCTGCGCGCCGACTTCGCCCGCTACTACCAGCTACGCGAGATCGCACCCTCCGCCGCCACTGCCGAGGCGCGCGCCGAATTCAACTCCCGCGCTGACGAGTTGGCGATCCGCTGGGCGCGTCACGAGTCCGAACACTGGCGCGGCACCTGGGCGGGGCTACAGCGAGTCGTGGCCGGATGGCGCACCCAACCGGAGATCGCGCGCCGCAACTACGACCACATCGCGCGCGCCCGCGCCACCGGCGAGGTAGCGATCGACGACGACATCTGGCGCACCCTGCAACAAGCCCGCCTCATCACCGGGCACGGCACCGGCACGATCACCGGCTCCAACCAAGACGCCGCCCGCCGCTACCCCTACCTGCAACCCAACATGGGCGCCACCCTGGCGCCGACGACGCGAGCGGACACCGAGATCGATCGCCGCACTGCGGTCGAACGCACCCTCGGCGCACCCAGAGACCCGGCAGTTGCGTTGCCTAGCCTCGCGCAGGTCGACGCGGTCATCGCCGACACCGACGCCCTGCTTGAAACCGAGGAAACAGCAGCCGACCTCGACGACGGGCGCGAGGCACGGAAGATGCTGCTGCCCCGCGCAGTTCGCGAGGCGCCGATCTCGGCCGACTACAGCGACACCGAAACATGGCAACGCCGCCACGCCGAGGCCCTGCGAGAAGTACAGGATCTCGCCGCCGAGCACAGCACCATCGCCGACGGGCTCAACGGAGTAGACGACCAAGCCCGTATTGCCCGGCTCGACCGCCTGAGCGCCGCACGCCGCGACGCCCTTGCCATCGGACTCACCGACGCACAGGTACACACCGCCTACACCACTGGCCGCGACGGAACCTACTGGGCCACACAACCGTCCGACCCACAGCTCGGACGCATCGCCCAACTCCTCGAACACCGTGACGCCGCCCGCGCCGCCGCGGACACCTACCGCACCCAGCTCACTCGAACAACAGCCGCGCAGGCCCATGCCAGCGTCACCGCGACTGATACCGCCATGTCGGTCACTCACAGCACGTCGGTCGAGGCTGGCGGTGCCGTGCAGCTTTCGCATTCGGACGTGGGTGCCGGTGCTGCGATCAGCCGCGCGGTCGATACCGCGCTTCCCGACCCGCAGTCCGGCGAATGGTCACCGGCCGTTCTCGAGTCCGCCGCGAAAGAGATTGTCGCTGAGACCGATCGCGAGGTGAGCCTATGAATCGCGTCGGCCGCGGTTATGCACAAGCATTCACAGCGTTGTCCCCAGTCTGGGTGGGGGCGGTGTGATGGCGCGGCAGACGCGGCGCCGCACCACCGGAGGGCTCGGCGAGGAAACCTGGCTGCTGCTGCTAGCTCTCGGTCTCATTGCGTTGGCGCTGCTCGCATGGGCGGCACTGTCGGCCGGAAGCTGGTGCGCCGGACTGCCTATCACCGCCCACCCGGTCGCGGCGCTACTCCAAGTGATGGCTGGCCGGCATCGCTGGCCGTGGCAATCCAGCGCGATCTTCGCGGTAACGCTGGCAGCCATCGGCGCGTTCGCGATCATGTCGCGCGGGCGGTGGGCCGCGATGCGGCGCAACGACATCGACCAGGCGGCACGCACAATGGTCTCCCCGCGACAGATCTCGGCTGCGCGACAGCAAGACAACGCCACCGCCGCCGAGCGGCTTCTCAAAGACGCCCCAGCCGATGTGCGGGCTTTACCGGGGCCGCCGTTGGGTCGCACGGTCGTCGGGGGTGTGGAGTTGTTCGTGCCGGCAGAGATGGGTGTGTTCATCGCGGCCGGGCAGCGTACCGGCAAAACAATGGCATGGGCGATCCCCGCGGTGCTGAGTGCGTGGGGACCGGTGCTGGCGACCTCCAACAAACCGGACCTATACCGGCACACCACTTTCGGGCGCGAACAACGCGGCCGAGTCTGGCTGTGCGATCTCCAGGCGGTGACAGGGCAGGCCGAGTGCGGGTTCTGGGTCGACCTGCTTGCCCGCATCCACACCCTCGCCGCCGCACGCAAGCTGGCCTCGTTCTTCGTATCCGGGGCGTCGGGATCAGCGTCGGAGCGCGCCAACGCCCGCGTCGACTCGTACTTCGATGGCGGCGCTCAAGAACTGCTGGCCCTGTACCTTCTGGCGGCCGCGTGTGTCGACGGCGACCTGCTCCACGTTGCCGAATGGCTGTCCAGCGATCAAGACCAGACACCCATCCTGATCCTGCGCCACCACCATCACGTCCGTGCGGCGCAACGGGTCTCGGACGCGCAAGGCCTGTACGCGCGCCAGAGGGACGGTTTGTACGACATGGCGCGCAGGTTCTTGAACGTGCTCTCCGACGAGGCCTACGCCACCATGATCACTCCGCCCGCCCGCAAACGCATCAGCGTCTACGAAACCAGCGACGCGATCGTCATCGACACCGCGCTGGCACCGACGACACACGACCTGCCCGAATTCAAACCCGCGGACTTCGTCACCAGCAACGACACCCTGTTCGCGTTGTCGATGACCGGACCGGACTCCGCCGCCGCCCTCACCGCCGCACTCGTCGGCCAAATCCTGGAATCCGCGCTGACATTCGCCCGCGCACGCCCCGACGGCCGCCTAGCGGTGCCTCTGCTGGCGGTCCTCGACGAAGCGGCAAACTGCGCGCTCATCGACGCGCTGCCCAGCTACTACACCTACGCCGCCGGGTGCGGGGTCATCCTGCTGACCATCGTGCAAGTCCTCGAACAAGCCGAAGATCTCTGGGGCGCAAACGGTCTCACTGTCATCCGCGCCCAATCGATCGAAATCTACGGCGGCAACATAGCCACCCCCACCTACCTGGAACAGTGGGCGCGACTCGTCGACGACCACGACGTCGCCGATCATTCACGCTCGACCGGCCCGGGAGGCACCAACCGCAGCACCAGCTGGCGCGCCGAACCCATCCTCAGCGTCGCCAAACTCGCACGCCTACCCAAGGACCGCGCACTGGTCCGCCTCCCCGGCCACGAACCGGTCCTGATCGAAAAACAATTCTGGTGGAACAACCCCACCCTCGCCCCACTCGTCACCCGCTCCCTGGCCCGCTACAGCAACCCACCCACACCACCCGCGAGGCCGGACAACGCCGGTGGCGCAGCAGGAGTCGAACTATGACCACACCAGCGACACCGGGCACTTCACGGCAGCCGCGCAAAGCATCGGTTCCCGCCTACCCGGACTTCGTCACCTTCGCCGAGCAATGGCTGTTTCCATTCATCACCGTCCGCCTCGCCGAAGCCAACCGCGAACACACCTGGACCTGGTGCAGCCAGTGGTGGCGCCACCGCGCAGTCTCCGTCCGCATCGCCTGCATGCACCGCGCCTTCGAAGCCATGCGCACAGACAAGAACGCCGCCGGCCTGTCGACCCTCCTGCTGCACCACCTCGATCACCACTTCCACGTAATCCTCGACGCGGCCAACGGCCCACTGCACCGCTGCACCCGCACCAAACACATCGGGCTGCCGTCACTGTCCTACGACCCAGTGCCTCCGGGATGGTTCACCCCCACAAGCAAATCCGACACCGAGTCCAGTGCCAGAAAGCCGTTCCGGTTCGGCCACTACGCCGACTTCGTGGAGCAATGGCTGCTGCCGGTCACCGCCGTCCGCATCGCCGCCAACCACCGCGAAGACCAATACACTTGGTGCCGACGATGGTGGGACCACCGCAGCATCGCCGTACGCTTCGCCGCCCTGCACGTCGTGTTCGAAGCCGCTCGCATCGCTGAGGACGGCTCGGCTATGTCGACGCTGTTCGTCTCACACATCGACCCACACTTCCGATACATCCTCGACGCCGCGAACGGACCCCTGCACCGCTGCACGCCCGACCACCACACACCCGAAACCGGACTACCCACAGCCGACGTTGCGACCAACTGGTTCACCCCACCCGGAAACTCCACCCCTGTAGAAGAACTCGGATTCGGTCCAGACTTTCGGCACCGCGGACAACAGCAGTGAATGCGTGGTTGGCCACAGCTCTGGTTCCTGGTGTAACGCTGGTGCTCGAGTTCGGCCTCGACGGGTGGGAGCCGTAACCGCGGCGACGGAAAGCGAAACGGCTCCGTCGGATCCAAGCCGCGATAGGGCCGGGCGGGGCGTTCCAGTTGCAACAGGATGAGTCTCGTCGTTGTCACGCTGCCGTTGGGAACTGTGCGAGATCGAACTCGCCATTTCGGACACCGCTCATAAACGCATCGAACTCGTCGCAATCGAAGTGGAGAGCGACACCGGTGTTCCGCGAATGAGCAGCATGGTGGGCAGTGAACGTGTACTGCCCCGCCGGTGACTGCTGGATGCGTATGCATTGCCCATCGGTGCGTCCAGCGCGGAGCGCTTCCTGAAATGCATCGAACTGCTCGTCCGAGACGACCAGGGTCTGACCCGGGGGAAGCGGTGCGCCTCGATCGGTCTCGGGCGTTGCGAGTTTGTCGTCCCAGATTACGGTCCAGCCATTCTTCCGGCCTATCCGCACGCATGAGTTCCCACCCGCGCTGCGCGCTGCTTTGACGCAGTCGCGGGCGGTGAAGATGGGGAGCATTTCGGTTCCTCTCGTTATAACTCTGTTCAGCCTGTATAGCCTCAATCCTCGCGATTCGGGCGATTACGGTCGTCGTCCGACTGCGGCGAAATTGCATGGGCGCGCGGGATCGTCCCGGTCTACAGGGCCGTCTGGCTGCCAGTCCGTGGCGTAGGTGACACCTGGAGGGGATATCACGGTGAAGCCGTCGAAGAATCTGGTGAAGGTGGCACGGTCTCGCAGGTGGACCGGATCCGATGTGGCTTGGTAGAGAGCCGCCGCGGCGGCGACTTGTTTCTTGGTGTGTTCGTCGGCGTCTTCGAGGGAGACGTGGGTGGCGGCGAAGTAGCTTCCGCGTGGGAGTCGGTCTCGGATGTCGGCGACCAGCCGGTGAGGGTCGCTGGCGTCGGGAACGAAGGGGAGGACGGAGACGATGAGCAGGCCAACGGGCTCGTCGGTGTTGAGTAGCCGGCGTGAGTCTGGGTGGTCGATGATGCTGGCGGGGTCGCTCAAATCGCCTTCGACGATCGCCGTCTTTTCCAGGGAGTTCTCTCGCCGCAGAAGTTGATGTGCGCGCACGACTGCATCAAGGTCTTTGTCGACGTAGACGACGCGAGCGTCTGGCGCGATGTCTCGTGCGACTTCGTGTGTGTTGCCGCCGGTCGGTAAGCCTGAGCCGATATCGAGGAATTGGCGTATGCCTTTTGCGGCCATGAACCTGACGGCTCGGGCGAGAAAGGCACGGTTGTGCAGTGCCCAGGTGTGCAGGAACGGCAGTTCGTCGTACACCTTGTCGGCGAAGATCTGGTCGTTGCGGTAGACCGGCTCACCGGTGAGGTAGTAGTGGTACAGACGCGCCGATGTCGGTGTGCCTGTGTCGACTTCCCTGGCCCGAAAGTCATACTCGGCCATGGGTTCCCCTTCGTAGATGGTGTTATGAAGTCCGGAGTTGGACGGTTCGTGCGATGTGGTCGATGAACTCTCGCGAGTCCTCGCTGCTGAGTGCCGCGGCACTGAGTCGGACGAACAAGGCTTCGCGGGCGCCGACCGGCGGTTTGTCGAGGATGTAGCGGATTTCCCCGAGAGCTTCTACGACCGCGAGTTCGAGGTCGCCGGCCGCGCCGGGTGAAGGGACGCGGATGAGCGTGAAGCGATCCTCCATCCCGCCGCCCTCGACGGGGGTGTTGAACGGCATGATCTGGATCAGGATGTTGGGGCGCTGGGACAGATCGATCAGGTGATGGAGCTGGTCGATCATTACGTGGCCCTTGGGGTCACCGTGGCGGCGCCGCAAGCAGGATTCGGAGAGCACGGCGTGGAACTCCGGGGCCTCGGCCTTCACGAGGTTTCGCTGGCGCTCGAGCCGTGCCTGCACCCAGTCTTCAACGGTGACGCCGGTGTGGGCGTCCGACATGTTCGCATGTAGTGCTCGGACGTAGGACTCGCTTTGTAGCAGGCCCGGGATGATCTCGGATTCTGTGATCCGGAGCCGGTTTGCCTGTTCTTCGAGGTCCACGAGGAGTCGAAGCTCCTCCCAGTAGACCCGGCGATGTCCGGTCGTCCAGAAGCCGCGTCGATATTTGTCTCGCCGCAGCTCGAGCAGGCTCTGGATGTAGTGCTCGTCGGAGAATCCCAGCTGCTTCGCCAGCAGCTGGAGGTCACCGGCCGAGATGCGACCTGTACCGGCGATCAGGCTGTTGATACGGGATTGGCCGACCTCGATGATCTGTCCCGCCTCGGCTTGGCTCTTGCCGGAGGCGCGAATCATGTAGTTGATCTCGCGTCCGAGTAGAAGTCCCCGGGCGGTCCGCGTTGCCATGGGTACTACCGTAGCCGCCGTTTCGATATCCCCGATTCGGTTCCTGAATTCTGATTATCAGCTTATGGTTATCGGAACAGCGACACCGCCGCTCGCGCGGCAACGAGGGCGGACTCGAGGGAGGTGGTGACGATCGACGGCAAGGAGATCAGGACAGCACGCGCCCGCCGTGGCTGGTCTCAAGCTCAGTTGATCGCCGCCCTGCGCGCCCACGCGAGCCAGCAGGGAATCGCTCTCATGTCCCCCCACAGCCTCCGAATCGCGTTGTCGCGCTGGGAAAATGGCCGGCACACGCCGGATACTCTGTATGCCCGATTGCTGCGGCAAGTGCTCGGCATGCCAACCGCTACCGTCGACCCCGCCCGTGGTGACACTCTGTTCGAGGTGCTGCTGAACCACACCAACAGCCTGCGCATGCTCGATCGACGCTTCGGCGCTCCCGCGGCCCGTCTCCAAACGGCTGCGCACGTCACCGCACTGGATGCGATGTGGCACAGCAGCAAAGGAGCGGATCGATTGGTGATCGCTCGTGCACAGGCAGATGCTGCGGCACTGGCTGCGTGGCAGGATTTCGACGTGGGCGACACAGTTGCGGCCGCCGCGCACTACAAAGAAGCTCGAACCGCTGCATTGCGCGCAGAGGATCCAATCCTGTTGGCCCACACGATCGGTGAGGAAGCGGTGATGCTCGCCGAAACAGGACACGCCGAAAAAGGGCAGGCCGCCGCGGCGCTGGCACAGGTTTCTCAGGCGGAACGCATACCTGGACTGCCTCCGCTGCTCCGCTCGTGGCTGTCGGCCACCGGTGCCCAGGTGGCGACCTATTGCCCCGGTCATGCTTCGACAGCGCGTGAGGCACTGGCGGCTGCGGAAGCCCTGCTGCCGTCCGACGACTCTTGTGACGACGACGAAATGCCGTTCATAGCCCACAACGAAACACATCTATCTCGCTGGGCTGGTCATATTCTTGCTCGGCTCGGTGATCCTGCCGCTGCAACGCTCACTCGCGACTCCATGCAGGTGATCCCCGAGGACTTCGTCAGGGCACGATGTGCCCAGCAGCTCGATCTTGCCCAGGCAGCAATCAACGCCGGCCGACGAGAAGAGGCGGTGTCGCTGCTCTCGGCCACAGCCGACCATATCGGTGACCTGGGGTCAGGACGTCTCCGTCGCCGGCACGACTCGCTCCAGCTCCGAACCCGAAAGCTCCTGGCCGCCAGCTGAATTCGTTGCTGCTGCCAGCATCCCGACCGCCGTGCCCGTTCCGAGAAGTTGCCCTGTCGCCAATAACTCGGCGGTTCTACGCAGCGGTACCCATACGAGCTGTCCCGCCTCCTCTGCGTCTGCTGGCGCTGCAACTTGTTGTGGCCCGTATCCGAGGAAGATGTAATGCGGTGTCTGTACCAGGCCGGGCATCGGCTCGAGTTCCGCGACGAGGGTCAGTCGCTCGACGGTGAACCCAGTCTCTTCCAATAGCTCTCGACGCGCGCACGATTCGTGTTCCTCACCTGAATCCACGATGCCGCCCGGCGACTCGTAGCCGATCGTGTCGACGATCCACCGGTGGCGTTGTAGCAGCAGAGCTCGGCCGTGATCGTCGATGGCGGTGACGATCGCGACGGGATTCAGGCGCACCGCGTGGTGATGCCGATCGACTCCATCAGGCGTCGTGATGTGGTGGCGTTCCACCGACAACCATGGTCGGCCGTCATATACCAGCTTTCCGGAGTGAACCGTGGTGCGCGGGGGGCGATCAGTCATTGCCTCACGGTACCGGCGGGTCGATTGTTTGCTGAACGGCGAATTCGTTTGCTGGTTGCTACGGGTTGCTACGTTCCCAACGCACAGCATTACCGCCACGCTGGACTTATGTCCTGGTTGAGAGGCAAGCCGGTAGCACGAGGCGCCGCGCTTCGACGGCGCGATCAACGCAACAGGATTGTCAACGGCCGCGTCATCGTCTCCGAAATCAACCACGGCGCACCCAGCCATTCAGCAGCATCGGGCGGCGCGGTTCGTGATGAACCTGCACTGAGCCCATCAGCCGCGCGGGAAGCCGTGAACCAACAGGGGGATGTGCCGCCGGAGCTGTGGACACAAGCTGCTGCCCTTTTGTCGGCGGATGTCGACGATGTCTAGTCAGTGTGCCGCTGGAGGCCAGCGGATCCGGGGCCTGAACGGCGTCAAGCAGACGGAGGCCCCCGACGGGCGCGCGGTCACTCGCTACTGGGTGGCGTTGACCGATGCTGCTGGTTTCGAGTCGGCGGTGATCCGGAGGCCGGTATGACCATCGTGCGGGCGTACGGGATCGTGCGCAGCGACTTGTCCGGGGATGACACCGAGCTGGATGCCGCGCGGGTTCGAGACCTATCGGGGCGGCATGGATTCGATCTGTGCGCAGTGCGGATTGAGCATGGTGATGCCGACTTCGGGTTGTTGCTGGCGACGTTGGCGCCTTCGCACATCACCGCGCTGATCGTGCCGACGGTCGCGCATTTGACTGGGTGGCTGGATGCGGTGCGGCAGGACGCGGCCGTGTGGACTTTGCGGCCCGCGGGCTGCTGGCCGCGGTTGGATGCGCCTGGCGCGGTCGCGGAGTTCGTTCCGTCGGGGTCAGCGTGAGTGCCAGGGTGCGGCTGAGATGGCCGCTGGGCGGTGCGCCGACGGGTGGCGAGGAATACCGGGGAACCGGCTCACGATTTGAGACCGATTGCAGCACAGCGGAATCCTGTGTCGTCATCGCACATGAGGTGATTGGCGTCGTTGAACGCCGCTGGTCGGGCGGCTTCGAGCAGGCTGCTGAAGGACGAGCCTTTGAGTTCGAACCGCCCGGGGCTGGATTCGGTCGACAGCCATTCCCAGACGTTGCCGCAGAGATCGAACACGCCGTAGGGGCTGACCGAGGACTTGAAACAGTCGACTGGTGTGGTGGCGCCAGGTTGGTCGAAGACTTTGCAGTTGCACTTGGCCGGGGTGACCTGATTGCCCCACGGCCAGGTGGCGCCGGAGGTACCGCGGGCGGCTTTCTCCCACTGCTGCGCTGTGGGCAACAGTTTGTGGGCCCAGCGGGCGTAGGCGGTGGCGTCGTCGTGGGTCACCCACACGACGGGGTGATCGGCGAGGTCGGCGGGCGGCCGGCCGTTGCCCCAGTGCCGTGGCGCCGTGTGTCCGGTGGCTGTGACGAACACCGCGTAGTCGGCGTTGGTGACCGGGTAGGTGTCGATGTGGAATCCGGCAAGCCAGACCGGCTGGTCCATGGGGCCGGACAGGTAGACGCCTTCGGGGATCCAGGTCATGGAGCGGCCGTCGACGGGGTGGCGGATGCGGTCGGGCTGGATCAGCTGGTCGGTGTCGGGGGAGTCGCCTATCGCGTCGGCGGGCACTTGGGCAAGGAATCGCGTCAGCTCGTCGGGTTTGAGCCGGGACAGCGAGGTGTCGAGAGCAGCCTGATTGGCCGGCCGCGGCGTGATGGCGGCTCGCTTGGCCTCCCAATAGGAGACCTGACGTTCGGTGACGCCGAGGTGGGCGGCGAATTCGTTCAACGACATTCGCCGGGCGTCGCGCAGCGCGGCTACTTCAGCTCCCGTCCACGGCCGAACCAGGCTTTTCATCGACAGCGTCGCCCCTTCTCGTTCTGGTGGCGTCCGAGCCTACTGGGAGCCGGGGGCGGCGTTGTGTTAGATCCGTTGCGGCGGAATGGATTTGTAAGCTTCCTGGAGGACCGTCACTGCTTCGTGCTCGGGCCATTTCGTGTCGTCGATGCAGGACACGGCGCGTACGCCGGTCGCGGCGTTGGTGGCGACGACGGCGGCGTAGTCGCCGAGCTGGGCGAGGGTGACGCGCTCGTTCACCACGTCTTCGTCGAGAACCTGGTTGAGCAGCCGCATGGTGGTGCCGGGGAGGACTTCGGCGCGCGGCCAGATGAGACGTCCTTCGCCGGTGATGAATCCAATATTGCTGGTGGCGATTTCGCTGATCGAGCCGTCACCGGAGGTGAACACGACGTCATCGAAGCCCTGGCGCTGCGCGGCTGCGCGTTGGTGCAGGGCACCGAACAGACCAATGTGCTTGACCCGCGGCAGATCTCGCGCGTACACGACCGATTGCAGCCGCAGCGGGGCCGCCGGCCCGGCCGGTGCGTGCCGAGTCGAGACCAGCACGTGCGGCTCCGCGGGGGCGCCGGGCTTGGACAGCTCAATGCCCGGATCGTAGATGGTCACTCGGACGACTACCGGCCCGTCGGCGTCGCGGATGGCGTGCCGCACGTGGGCACGGACACGATCGGGATCGAGTTCGGCGTTGAAAACGGTACGGCTGTCGCGGATCAGCCGATCGAGATGCATTTCAAGTCCACGAACCGCGCCGCCTTCCTCGACCCGCATCGAGGTGAAGTGGCCGAGTCCGACCAGCGCCAGCGGCGCCAGAGCCTCGACGGTGACCGGCACGCCGTTGAGTTCCATCATGGGCCCAGTGTCCCACCGGCTAACCGGTGCGCAGCAAGCGCCCAGGCGCGAAATTCGGTGAAAATTCAGTGCAGTTCAGTGGTAATGCAGTTCCGGCTCACACCGGTTGCGCCAATGCTGAAGTGCATGGAAATCGCGGAGCGTGACGCCCGGGAGGCGATATGACCACCCGCGCGCTCGTCAGTGATGACGTCCTCCCGGACTGGCACCAGCTGTGGGCAGCGGTGCGCGGCGATCGCGGGCCGGGTACACATCCGGTGACCGCCCTCGCTTCCGACTTGGCGCGAACGCCCCGGAACGCGCTCGGGAGGGACAGCTCGCTTGTCGCTCGCCGCCGTCTGGAGCTGATCTGGGCGATCGATGCGTGGGCGGCGCAGCACCTTCGCGACACTGACCAGCGGGTCTCTATCGGCGCCTACACCGACAAGTTCGCCGCGGCCGCGGTCGCCGCCGATGACGCGGTTCGACGCGAAGGCGCGACGGGCGATGCGCGGCATGAGGTCTTCACCGAGGCGGCCCGGTGGGCGGCCGGCTGGACCGAGATCGTCGATAGAGCGGCGCCACGTACCTACCGGGCGGGTGCTGGATGACCAACGACACCCGCGCGAGCCCTGCGACAGGCCATGGTGGTCGTCGGCTTTCGGATCGCCCGTGCTTCTTCACATCGATTGTTCTTCTTGCCATTCCATGAATTCGTTGATGGAGGTTTCGTGACAACAGCAACTGTGCCGCCGCAGCTCGATGTCGGCGAGGAATCTCACCCACAGCCGGGTGCGGGTAGGACGCTGGAGACCGGTGAGTCCTTCGCGGAGTGCAAGCGCCGATACGAACAGCTGTACGGCCCGGCCCATCTCGACACCACCTATAAAGCGATCACGGTTCGTGCGCACCGCTTCACGGCGCTGATGGTGAGCGGCGAGATCGCAGACGCTGTCGCGGAAGCCTTGCCGCGGCGGCCGTTGCCGGTCTTCGAGCTACGCGAGGGTGTTCGGGTCGTGATGACTGCGCCTCCGGCGCCGGATGACGACCTGCGCAGGTGTAAGGCCATCCTGTACGACGCTCACGTAGCGATTGCCGGGCACGGGGCGGAGTTGGCGTTGCCGACGCCGGGCAACGAGTCCCGCACCTGGCTGGCCGGCCTGCCGGTGGATTCCTGGTTGCCGTCCTACCGCGAGGTCGTCGAGACGATCGCCGCGAAGACTGGCCGCATTCGATTACCGGCGGCCTAGCAATGAGCCGCCGCGTTTTGGGCGGCGGCGGTATCGACTTGAGCATTTTGACCAGGGTGCGGCGGTAGCCGTCTCCTCCGGTTGCCGCGTCACTGTGCGCCGAACGATCTCATCAACACATCGGCTGTTGCGCGCAGATTTCTTTTCCCTCAACACGTTTGGAGTATTTCTGTGTCCACGCCATCCACCGGCCCCGGCCGGTGCCCGATCGAGCACGGCCCGCCACTGGGGAGCGCTCCGCCTTTTCCGATCGCTGGGCAGCAGTTCGCCGCGGATCCACACGCCGCGTTCCGGGACATGCGGTCGTGGCACTCGCATCTGGTCCCAGTCGATGTAGGTGTGTCGGCAACGCTGGTGATCAACTACCGGCTCGGGCTGGAAGTCCTCAACGATGAAGATCGCTATCCCACCGAGCCGGTAGCGGGATCGCCGGCGCTGACCCTCCCCGGGTCTCGCCGCGACGCCCTGCATACCCGTGGTGATGATCGTCGGCGGCTTCGCCGCGCGATCGTGGACAGTCTTGCCCGGGTCGACATGCTGGCGTTGGAGACGAGGGCTGCCCGCAGTGCGGTGGGGCTCGTCAACAGTTTCTGCGAGGCCGGTGAGACGGATGTGGTGGGCTGTTTCGCCATTCCTCTGGTGGCCGAGGCACTGCATGGTGTTTTCGGCTTTGCGCCAGAGGTCGGCGGAAAGATCATCGACGCGCTGCTGATGGTGCAGTCCGCCGATCCCGCTTCCGCTGTCCGGGGCCGGACGATGCTGCGCGAAGTGGTGATCAACACGGTGCAGGGCAAACGTGCGTACCGGGACGCCGATGTCACCTCGTGGCTGATGGAGCACCCTGCCGGCCTGGCGGACGAAGAGATCGTCGAGCAGCTGCTGTTGTTGTGTGAGTTCATCGCGCCGACCTGGGCGTTGATCAGCAACGCGGTGCTGCTGGTGATGACCGACGAACGATTCGGCGGCGATGTGCTCGGGGGAGCGTTGTCGGGGCAGGACGCCATCGATGAAGTGCTGCACAAGAATCCGCCGGTAGCTGTCGCGGCGCCACGGTTCCCGCGGCAGATGCAGGTCCTCGACAACATCGGCACGCTGCCGGAAAACTGGCCGCTTCTGGTCGGGCTGGCGGCCTGCAACGCCGATCCCGCGGTGATGGGCGAGGACCGCAGAGGTAACCGCGCGCATTTGGCGTTCGGCGCCGGGGTGCACATGTGCCCGGCCGAGCCGATCGCGACGTTGATCGCACGCTCGGCGTTAGACCAGCTGCTGGATGCACTACCGGATCTCGAGCTCGCCGTGCCCGCCAACCACCTTGTATGGGTGCGTGACCCGTTCAGCCGGTCTCTGGTCTCGCTTCCCGTGCGGTTCCCGCCCTCGAAGACCTTCCCGCTTCCATAGAAGGCGTTGATGATGCAGCAACAGCCCGCGGTAGTCAGTGCCGCGTCCATCCCGATCGAAAAGGTCGGGCCCAGAATCAATTTGCACACGCCGGAATTCGCCGCCAACCCGCACGAAACCTACCGCTACATGCGAGACAACTACGGGCCGCTAGTGCCGGTGCTGCTCGCACCAGAGGTGCCGGCGACCCTGGTGATCAGCTGGCACACAGCCAGATACATCCTCGGCGACGACGTTCGTTTCCCCGCAGACCCGCGCGCGTGGCAGGACGGAGTGGCCGACGACTGCCCGATCAAACCGATGATGCTGTGGCGGCCCAACGTGCTGCACGCCGTGGGCGCCACCCATTCTCGTCTGCGCAAGGCGATCAACGACGCCCTGGCCGGTGTCGATCCGCACGCGGTGCGCCAAGAAGTGATCTGGAGATCGGAAGACCTGATCGACAGGTTCTGCCAACGCGGGCGCGCAGACGTCCTCAGCGACTTCGCGTATCCGATGGTGTTCGGGGTCCTCAACAATTTGATTGGTTGCTCGGACGACACCGGTGCTCAGGTGGCCGATGCGATGGCGCGAATGTTCAACGCCACCGACGACACCGAGACCGTCGAACAGGACCTGGCACGGGCACTCGGCCAGGTCGTCCGGCGCAAGAGGATCCACCCCGGCAACGACATCACCACGCGCCTGCTGGCATTCCCCACCGTCCCGAGCGAGCACATGCCGCTGTCGGACGAAGAGACCATCCACCAACTGGTCCTGCTCTATGGAGCAGCTATCGAACCGACGGTCAACCTGATCGCCAACACGGTGCTGCACATGATCACCGATCCCCGATTCACCTCCAGCACAACGAACGTCAGCTCGACGATCGCCGATGCGATAGACGACGTGCTGTTCTTCGACCCGCCGATGGCGAACTTCTGCCTTACCTTTCCACCCGGCCCCACCGTCGTCGAAACCCAGCCGGACGGGCAGCGCATCTGGTTGCCAGCGAACGAGCCCGTCATCATCAGCCTCGCTGCCTGCAACAACGATCCACGCATACAGAAGAACCGGACGGTCAACGACTCGCACCTGGGCTGGAGCACCGGGCGACATGCGTGTCCCAAGGATGCGCGAGACCTCACGAAACTCATCGCCCACACAGGCACAGAGTGGCTGCTCGACGCCGTTCCTGACCTCGTCCCGGTCAATCGTGAACCGGTCTGGCGCCCGGGTCCCTTCCACCGCGCAATGGCCGGATTCCCGGTCGAGTTCCTGCCTGTACCCCCGATGCACCCCACTACCCGGAGGCCATCATGACCGCTGAAGAATCCCTGACGGCCCGCCTCGACCCCGCCGGCGTCGGCATGACGCGCGAGACCGTCGACTCTTTCGTCGACACTCTCACGTTGACCTCCTCGCAGGCGTGGACTTTGTGTGACATCCTTCCGCCCGCCGAACAGCTGGACCACCAGTGGTGGGACAACGCGCCCGCACAGCTGGCGGCCGTAGTTCGTGCCAGAGCCCGCGAGCCGCATCACGGTGAGCGGTGGGGAGTCGATCACGCCGATCTCGCCGAGGTCTGCGAAAACCTCCCTGCCCCACACGCAGTGGCGCTTGTAGACGCCATCGTGCGGGCCAGGTCCGTGCCCGGGGATTACGTCGAGGCGCTGCGCGCGGTCGGGCTGCTGCGCTGACCTCCGGGGGGCGGACTGGATCGCACCGATCCGGCACCCCGGCTTGCCCACCTTTCACATCCCGCACCGAGAGCCATGGGGCTCAAAGCAATTCGGCGACACACCTACCGGCCATCCATACCGGACGTGGCGCCAGCAGCACCGCGAAGGGAATCGAAATGACCACCACCGATCCCACCACAACCACTGACAAAGCCGGCATTAACGGCGACCCCGTCGACCGACACGTACCCGCCACCGGCGCGCTGGGTGCAGCCCTGTTCGGCACAGACCTCGCACAGCGGTCGCTGGTGCGGGAGGCCGCGGCTGCGATCGGCTACCGGCCACAGCCTGGCCTGACCTATCTCAAGAAGTCGGTACTCGGGCCTGGGCAGCTGCGAGCGGCGATTGCCGATATCGGCGGATCTGCGATCGCAGTCGCCGCTGATGACGAGCTGCGGGGACTGATGGCCGAGGAGCTTGCCGTGCTCGCCCCACCAGGACTCACACCATTGACCGGTCACCTGGATCTGGCGATCGGCGCGATCGCCGCACTCGGCAACGGATCCGACTATCAGCAGCGAATCCTGCACGACCTCGACAGCGGTAAGGCACTCGGCCTGGCCGGCATCACCGAGGTCGGCGGCACCAACGGCGCCGATTGCCGCACCCTCGCGATCTGGGATTCGGGCACCGAGGGCCTGTGGCTGCGCACCCCGGATCTGCGGGCGTCAAAGTTCAAGCCCAACGGCAAATATCCCAGCCTCGGGCTGCCGACGGTCATGGTGGTCACCGCCCGCGTGATCGTCGACGGACGCGATGAAGGGGTGCTGCCGATCCTGCTCCGTCTGCACGATGGCACCGACTTCGCGCCCGGCGTCGAGGCGGTTTTGCTTCCGGAAGGTATCTCGACACTGCCCCACTACATGTTCCGGTTCCTCGACTGCTGGGTGCCGAAAGACGCTGTGTTGGGCGGTGATTGGGCACGAATCACCGACGACGGGCGGTTCGAATCCGACGTGCCGGTGCCCGAGCGGTTCCACCGTGCGAGCATCCCGCTGGGAGCTGGGCGACTCGACCTGGCTCGCGCCAAACTCGCCGCAGCCCGCGCCGCGGTCTGGGGGCTGCACAGTTTCGCGTCGCAACGTGGCGGTCATCAGTTCGATCCACCCCAGCCGGGGCGGCGGATGATAGACCGCGATCCAGTCCAAGCCGATCTGGTCACTGCCGTCACCGCCCTGTACCCGGCGACGATCCTCGTCCGCAAGCTGAGCACCATGCGATCGGCTGCCGGCGCCGGTGCCGTCGAGACGATGGTGTGGGCGATGATCGCGAAAGCCTCATGCACCATCACCGCCTACGAGCAGTTGCTGATGGTCCGGCTCAACACCGCCGCCCACGGCGCCACCATCAACAGCAGGCTCGGCGAATGGCACGCCAACGCACTCGGCGCCATGATCGCCGAAGGCGTCACCCAAGCCATGCAGGTCAAAGCCGGGCGCCAGCTCACGAAGACCGGGCCACTCCACCTGCCGGGAACTCCCGAACAGCTACCGACCCTCACCCAGGCGCTTACCGAGCGAGAGCGAGTGATCGCGGCGGCGATCCGCGACGGCGATCTCACCGTCGCCGGGCCCGTGCTCGGACCGGACTCGGCCGCCATCGCTCTGACCAACGCGGCCGCCGAACGCGCTCTTGCTACCGCACCCCTGATCGCAGCCACCGAAACCAGCGATCCCGACACCCGGCACATGCTGACCACCATCGCTGCCGCCTACGCCGCCGACCGCATCTCCACCCACTACGGCTGGTTCAGCGCCCAGCGGCAGCGGCTACAAACAGCTGTCCCGGACCCCGGCGACCTGGCGAGCGAGTTGGTCGAGCATCGTCGCAGTCTCGCCCGACGGCTCCCGGACCTGGTGGGCGCCTTCGACGTCCCCGATCTTCCCGGGTCACCGCTGTCGGGCCCCGACTACACGGCCCCCTGGCGTGAACTCAGCGGCTGGACCGAGGACAGCTTCATTCGCGCGGACGCGCCCCTACCCAGCAGTCGAACCAATTGAGGCTCAGGAGTTTTCCGTTGATAGACATCCGTTCCGTGCCGCCGCCGATGACGCGGCTACCCGTCTGCATCTGTCCGGACGTTCTGGTGGTCGACACCAGTCACTTGAAGGCCAGGTGGCCGTTCCTGGGTGACCGACTGCGTGAGGGCCTGGTCAGCCGGGATCTCACGGTGATGTGGGAAAGCCTGCCCGCTGGCAAGTCTTTGCGTGAGATCGAGGGGATTGCGGAAGTCCCCGCGCTGGTGCTGCTCGACGTCGAGCTCCGTGCAGAGGACATCGCGGCGATGCCGCGGCTGGAGGTCGTCGCCGGGATTACCGGGACTGGCCCTGTGGTGGCGCCACAGCTGGCTGCGCGGGGCATTCCCTATATCGACGGGTCGCGCGGTCACACCTATTCGCGGGCGGAGATGGCACTGGCGTTGACGCTGGCGGCGTTGCGGCAGCTGCCGAGCTGGCATGTCAAGATGGCGGTCGAAGGCCCTGCGGCGTGGCCGCTTCCCAGCTGGCAGGTCAGCGATCACCTCGACTATGTCAACGGCACACTGCGCGGCAAGAGAGTCGTTGTCGCAGGTCTGGATCCGGTCGGAATGCACGCCGCGGACCTGTGCTCGGCGTTCGGCGCGGTGGTCTCGGTGGTCGATCCGGATGCCGAGGACACCGATTTCCTCGTGTGCGGTGTCGAGCGCGTGGGCATAGAGCAGGTGGCCCAGGCCGCTGACATCCTCATCGTTGCCTCTGGATCGTCGCGCTTGCGGATGCAATCCGACGTGGTTAATCGGCTGGCGCAGGGCTCATTGGTGGTCACCATCGACAGCGCTGGAATCGATCTCGCCGCGCTGCGCGCACGCGTCCTGCGCGACGAGCTGGCGTGGGCCACCGATGTGTATGAGACCACACCGGTCGCTCTGGATGATCCGATCCTCGGCCGCGACAACGTGATCCACACACCAGACGTGGCCGGCCGCACCCGCGACGCGAACCATGGCGTCGCTGATGTTGTGACAGAGAACGTGATTCGGGTTCTGCGGGGCGGGCAGCCGTGGCCATGGGATTGCGTTCCTGCCGTCCGGTCTTCCACAGAACCGACAGCCTCGGCTGGTTTGCCGGAGGTTGAGGCTGGCCCGTTGGCGAATATCGTCCCCGGGATCGAGGCAGGCCGATGGTAGGGGCGGCGGTTCTGGAGCGGTCTTCTCAGCGCGGTGCTGTGCGCCGCCGAGCTGCTGATGTGCCGTCCGGCGGCGACGCTGGCTCCCCGGGCTTCATGCTCAGCGGGGTTCAAGCGCTGGTTCTGTGCGCGTTGGCCGGTGCCGAGGGCGGCATGACCGCAGCGGAGCTGGCGGCCGTGACCGCTGGTGCCCGCACGACGCCGGTCGCGCCGGCGGTTGCAGCGTTGGAGGCTCGGAGCCTGGCCTGGGGGCACGAAAGGCTCGGTGCCGGGCAGCGCGCGGCGTGGGCATGGTCGTTGACGACTCTCGGGCGCCGCATTGCGGAGGCGATGACGGCAACTTGGGCTGCGGTGCAAGTCGTCGAGGTGGAAGCCGTGCGGGTGAATGCCGCTGAAGCGAGGCAACGGTGAGCGCCGACACCGCGGCTCTGCCGCGCTTGCGGCCGGAGAAGCGGAACACTCGGGACCGCGTTCTCCGCTCGGCGAGTGAGTTGTTCATGACAGAGGGCTTTGATACGACCTCGGTCGACCGGATCGCCGCCCACGCCGGGTACAGCCGCAGTGCGGTCTTCGGGAGCTTCAGCGGCAAAGCCCAAATCGGCGCGGCCGTGCTCGATGAGATGTACCGCTACGTCACCGACCGCATGCGTCTTGTCCGGGTCACGACCGTGGAGCAGCTGATATCCACCCTGACGACGTGGGGATATCTCGCGGTGAGCAGACCCGGCTGGATCCGGCTGGAACTGTCACTGGCCGGGCCTTCCGCTCCTAACCGATCGGTGCCGCTGGCACGACTGATGTCGGCACTCGGTGGCTGGATCACCCGCGCTGCCGAAGACATCGGCGTGCAGGCGGCCGACGGCGAAGAAACCGCCTACGTGCTGATGAGCACGCTGGCGGGCCTCCTCACCGGCCACCCGGACCCAACCGACATCACGACCGGCTTGGTTCGCCAACGCGTCGAGATCGTGTTGAACACCTTCATTCCGCATCAGCTCAACGGCGCGACGGCCGCCACAGGGGAGGTCGCCGTGGTGACGCCGTGCGGCGCGTTGCGAGATGTCGAGCGCGGCAGTAGCCGGACGACTCGGCGCTGACGTACATCGATTGAACGGAGACCAAATCATGGATACCGCAACGAATCTTGCGACACCGCGAAAGCCTTTCGGCGATCCCGGCCAATCCAGCGGTCCTGAAACACCGACGGTAGCCGCAGTGGCAGTGACTGCGCTGGGGACCGGGTTGGTGTACGTGCGGTTCGACGCACAGCACCCGCGCGATCTGGGGACGGACCATCGCGGTTTCACCTTCGGTTACGAATTGCTCGCCAACAGAACCGCTGAGCAGTTCGGCTCTACCGTCGCGCTCGACGAGCGAATGGCCGAGTGCGACCTGTACGCGGAAGTGATTAGCGGCCACGATCTCGCAGCCGCACTCACACCCCTGTGTACGGCGGCGGTCGCGGAGCAGATCGAGTTGGTGAGTGTGGACAACTATGCGATGTTGTGGCCACATCGGCGGGAGCTGCCGGGCACCGACAACGTCTCAGCGTTGATGGTGGACACGGCATTCGATCTGGATATATCGACGCCGGACCTGCGCAGCACCTGTGCAGCGGCGAAGGTGTCGAGCCAGTATCTGGATCCGACCTGCGACAGTTGGCGGGGACCGATCACCTCGGCTTTGGGATCGGCGCTGCTGACCGCGCGATCGCTGGGCTGGTGCTCCTGGCGGAGCCTGGATCTGGACCCGTTGGTTACCGAGTCGGCTCGCGAGACACGGTAACCGGTCGTGGCAGCAGCAGCGCAACAGCAACAACCTGAAGGGCGCGGACAGGTGCCGTGCCATGATTCAGGTGGCGGTTTAGTGCCTCCATTCCAGCGGCGAGGTAGTCAGAGCTGCGTCGGCAATGCTGATCGCGCTGGTGGTTTTGAGTTTCGAGCGGGAGTCGTCGATCCACTCCTGCACGAGGGTGTTGCCCGCGGCCTGGTATTCCAGGGCCTGGAACAGGCATTCGAGGCGGTCGGCGTCACGGGCGCAGACTGCTTCGAGGGTGGCTTGGGCTTCGAACTCGGCGACGGTGTCTTGCAACAGCTTTCGCACCGTATCGGGCATGCGGGCGACCTGTGCGGCGGTGACGGCGTTGTGGTCGACGCTGGGCAGGAACGGTTTGCTGGTCTTGTTCAGGTCGCGGATGCGGGTCTCCTGAGAGTCGTGCCAGACCGCCATGTGCGCGGCTTTGGCGGCGTCGCCGCCTTCGAGAGCGGCGATCAGTGCCGCGAGCTGCGCGGTGCGGCAGGTGTGGTCGGCGACCGATTCCGGGTTGGTGATCTGCGCGTCGAGCCAGCCCTTGCGCGATTCGCGTTTGAGTACCCCCATTTCGAAGGCGAACGCGGCGATCTCGGCTGCGGCGTCGGGGCGCAGCTGGTGTTCATCCATGGGTGTTCCTCCGCGTTATCGGCTGGACAGGCGTACTGCGTAGGCCACGTTAGCCAGGTCTTGGCGGGCTTGGGCCATCAGATCGGGGTCGGCGTTCATTCGGTCGACCGCGGTGCGGGTCGCTTCCCGCAGGGCGGGGTCGGCGGTGAGCAAGTGCGGATGGCTGGCGATCAGGTCGGCGAGGGTGTGGACGTAGAGGTCTGCTTGGTCGGTGCTCGGCTGAAGCCGGTCGAGCAAGTGCCGCAGCAGTCGCTGTCCGGACCAGCCGGCAGGGTCAGCGCGGATCATGGCATGGTCATCGAGGACCCCGCCAGGCAGCTCACCGACCCAGTACGCATAGTAGGTCAGGTTCGCTTGGGCCTGCGCGTCGTCCAGCCGAGACAGGTAGGCGCGCAACGGATCTCGATCGCCGGTGGCGGCGAGCGCGATCGCCGACGAGCGGAGGCGCAGCGAGCCCGGAGTGTCGTTATCGCCGGTCGACTGCTGGGCGCGGCTGAGTTCGCCGGTGAGCCAGTCAGCGGATTCGGCGCGGTCGTCGAACCCGAGCAGGTAGATGGCCTGGCGGCGAAGCAACGCGTCGTCGGGCCATCGGCAGCGGTCGGCAACGTCGAGCAGGTGATCGAAGAACAGTCTGCGATCGGCGTCGGATATCACGGGGGACGAGGGTCGGGGCCCGTGGCCGCGATGGTCGGCCAGGTCTGCGAGTTGGGTTGGCGGGCGGCCGGTGAGTGGCCAGGTGATCAAGTTGGCGAGGGTGCGTTGGTGCACACTTACCGCGAGTGGGTGCGACTCGGCGCCGATCTCCGCAGGATGGGTGCTGACGGTGTCGCCTATGACCAGGTCGGCTTCCAGTGCGTCGCTGATCAATGCGAGCGCGTGTGGTGGTGCGCCGTGGCGGGTCAGCAGCATCCGCAGCCGGGTCAGATCCCCGGCGCGCAGGTGGGCCAGTGGCCGGCGGCCGCTTTCCCATCCGTAGACGGTGGTCTGGTCGACGCCGAGCAGTTCAGCGAATTCGGTCTGTGTGAGGCCGGTGGCCTCGCGCAGCAGTTTGAGCAGGAACCCGGACACAGCGCCGTGCAGACGCGAACCCTGACTGCGGGTCGGTGTATCGCGGGGCGGGCCCATGAGCGGTCCTGTGTCGATGATGGGCGCCGAGATTCTACTCGTACTCCCGGTCAGTTCAGCGTCCGGCCTGGTCAGCATACCGTCGAGACGGCGGTCCGACAGCGTTGCGATCGAACTCGGCTTCCACCGCACACGCAGCCAATGACGTTGGCGCGGACAGTTTCTCACTCGTGGCATCGACGAAGGAGTGTGCCTGGAATGAAAGACCGAACACTGCCACCGCATATGCGGTGCACCGCCGCGGGCGGTGGTCGGCGATGACGCGGCGGGTGCTGGTGCTCGGGCACAGTACGGGTCTTATAGACGCGCTTGCGCGCATCGACTCCGATGTACCGCAAGTGTTTCTGCTGGTAGAGCCATCGGTGCTGGAGGCTCATCCCGGCGAGTTCGACCATCCGATCGTCATCGAGATCCGCACGGCACGTTTCGTTTTCAGCGATGAAGCGGTCGAGGCCGGGGCCGCCTGGCACGCCGAGGTCGGATTTGACGCGGTGCTGCCAGGCAAGGAGCATGCGGTGCGGGCGGCCGCCGCCATCGCCGACAAGCTCGGCATGGGCTACCCGGGTGCGAACGCCGTCCGAGCGTGCACAGACAAGCTGATCTTCCGGCAGCTGGTCGATGGTGCGGGATTCCCGACACCCCGGTTCCGCGCGGTCGACACTGTCGCCGAGGTGGGCGAATTCTTCGACGCCGTCGAGGGCCGTCCCATCGTGCTCAAGCCACGCAACCGCAACGGCTCGCTGGGCGTGCGCTACATCGACGACCGCGATGACATCACCGTGGCGTGGGATCAGTCGATGCAGACCGATGAGGGCACCCACAAACCGCTGGATCGGCCGTTGAAATGGACGTATCTCGTTGAGGAGTACCGGATCGGTCCGGAGTTCTCGGTCGAGGTTCTGGTGCAGGCTGGGCAGATCGTCTTCGTCAATGTCACTGGCAAGACGGTCGGCGACCTTCCCTGGTTCCCGGAGATGGCCCACCAGGTACCAGCTGTCGTGCCAAGTCCACTGCACGCTCTGCTGTCCGGCAGCGCACGGCGCTTGGTGCGGGCCCTCGAAGTACGCGACGGGCTGCTCCATTCGGAATGGCGAGTTCAAGGTGAGCGGGCCTATCCGATCGAGTGCGCGGTTCGGTTTCCCGGTGATCGGATCCCGTGGCTGATCGAACTCGCCTACGGAGTCAACCTCGCCGACGCCTGGCTGCGCTGTCTCGTACACGCGCAGCTGCCGATCGATCCGGTTGCCAAGCGGTTCGCGGCGATCCGGTTCCTGCGTGCCGCGCCGGGCGTGGTCACGGGTGTACTGGGGCTCGAGGAGTTCCGGAGGGCGCATCACGTGCTGGAGACGTCGGCGCCACAGCTGGGTGACCTGCTCCTGGAGGCACGGGACTCACATTCGCGGCCGGGATTCGTGGTGTTCGACGCTGAGACCCTTGAGGAGTTGAAGGCGGCGACCGCGGACTTCGACGCGATGGTGCGAGTGCAGACGAGGCGGCCATGACCAGGCCCGAGGACACTGAAGCCGTCCTGCTGGACTGGGACGGCGTTCTGCACTACTGGCAGGGTGAGGGCGAACGCGCGGGTGAGCAGGCCGAGGGTCTGCCTGCGGGGGCGATCGCGGCGGCCGCGTATGGCACCGATGCCTACGAATACGCCAAGCTCGGCATCTACACAGACGCCCAGTGGCGTGAGTCGGTGGCCGAGAACCTGGCACAGCGGTTCGACGGCCGTGGCCGTGAGGCGGTGCGGATGTGGAGCGCCGACCGCGGGCGTCTGGCCAATGGGGCGATCGAATTCTTGGCGCAGCTGCGAAAGCGGTTTGTGGTGGCCTTGCTGAGTGACAGCACCGACATCCTGGTCGCGGACCTGGAGCGGTTCGGTGTCGACGCCGGCTTCGACCACATCTTCGTGTCTGCGCACGTCGGGATGACCAAGCCCGCGCCAGCGCTCTATCGGCACGCCGCCACCGCGATGGGCGTGCCCCCCGCCAAGATTTTCGTCGTCGACGACCTATCGGTGAACCTGCCCGGCGCGCGCAGTGTCGGCATGCAGGTCGCACATTTCAGCGCGGGGTCGTCGTTGTCGTCCATCGTCTGTGAACACCCAATCCAGGAGGAAAGATCTTGTTTGTTTGGCTGAACGGCAGTTTCGGGGCCGGCAAGACGTCGATCGCGAGGGAGCTGGTCGCGGCCGACCCGCAGCACTGGCGGCTGTTCGATCCCGAGTTCGTCGGGTTCATGCTGCGCGCACAGTTCCCCGATTCGGAAGCCACCGACTTCCAGGACCTTCCGTCGTGGCGGCGGCTGGTCCCGTTCGTCGCTGACGATATCGCCACGGAAACCGGGCAGCATTTGGTGATCGTGCAGACGGTACTGGACCAGAAGTACTGGACCGAGATCGCCAACGGCATCGCGGAACTGGAGCATTCGCTGCGTCACATACTGATCGACGCCAGCCCCGAAACGCTGCGGCAGCGCATCAGCGAAGACGAGGTGCTGCACCGCGCGGCCGGTTGGCGGCTGCAACATGTGCCCACCTACATCAACGCCCGCAACGAGTGGCTCGCGGATGCGGCCGATCTCGTAATCGACACCACCTCCCTGAGCCCACTGCGCGCCGCCGCCGAGATCACCGAGGCCATCGAGCGGTGGACCAAAGACGACGCCCCGGAGGGCTCATGACCATCCGCAGTGACACCCACACCGATACCGCAGCTGCCGCCAGGCCCGCGATCGACACGACCCCGGCCGCGGCGGTCGCCCGGATTCGAGACAATCACCAGCGCAATGGTTTTGCTCTGTTCACCGTCGCCGACCCCGCAGTGGCGGGGCGGGCAGTCCTCGCCGAGACGGCTCGGCTGCTCGGACTCGGCAGCACCTATGTGCCAGCGGTCTACGCCACCGAGCCTGATCGATTCGGCTACGACAGCGACGGGTTCAACACAATCTCGCCCACGCCGACCGCGAATAGTCACGGGTCGTTCGGCACCTGCACGGCCCAGGGTTTCCACACCGACGGAACCCTGGAACCGATCGGACACGTGGGAACATCGCTGCTGTGGTTTGACCGCGCCGCCCGAAAAGGCGGGCACACCACGATCTTCCAGGCGATCGAGGCTTTCGAAGACCTGCGGCGCATCGACCCGGCCGGGGCGGCGGCACTGATGACCGACGACGCGCTCACCCGAGTAGCAAGGTCGTTTCAGCCGCCCCCCAGAACGTCTGGTCCGGCGTTTGCCGAGCTGGACGGTCGCGGCCTGCGTACCCGGTGGGCTGACGACGGCACCGAGATCTGGCAGCTGGCCGACAGCCTCGGCGCCCAGCGCGCGGCCGCGGTCGAACGACTGCGGGCGATGTCGCGACCCGGCGGCCGATACCGGCGGGACATCGCGATTCCGTCGCGTACCGGGCTGGTGCTGTGTAACGGGCGGATCGCGCACGGCCGCACCGCATTTACCGCCGGGATCGGCGAGCGAGTACTGATCCGCGGCCTGTACACCCAGGAGATAGCGTAATGAATTCTGCGGCAACACTTCTCGAACAGCGCCGCGTCACCGGCATCGAGTTCACGCAGGAGCAGTTCGCAGCACTGCTCGCCCCCGGCACCCCGGATGCGGTGGTGGCTTCGTTGCTGACGACGCTGGCGATGAGCGGCCACAGCGACGCCGAAGCATCGGCGCTGACCCAGGCGTATGTGGCTTCCGGAAAGCGGGTGAGCTGGCCCGACGCCACACAGGTGGTCGACAAGCACAGCACTGGCTGTGTCGGTGACGATGTGAGTATCGTGCTCGCGCCGCTGCTGGCCGCTACCGGCCTGCGCGTCGCGAAGATCACCGGATCGGCGTTGCGGCACTGCGGCGGCACGCTCGACAAACTGCACTGCATCCCCGGTCTACGGCTGGATCTGACGGTGGCCGAGTTCGTCGGCTGCGTCGAGACGGTCGGGTTCTGCATCGCCGGCCAATCAACGGAGCTGGTGCCTGCCGACGGCCGCACCTATGCGCTGCGTGAACGCACCGGCACCGTCGACGTCGCGGCGTTGATCGCGGCCAGCATCATGAGCAAGAAGCTCGCCACCGGCGCCGCGACGATCGCGCTGGAGGTCAAGTACGGGCCGGGCGCGGTGGTTGCCACCGAAGCCGACGCCGACGAGTTGGTGCGGCTGATGCGCGCGATCGGCGAGGCCGCGGGCCGGCGGATGCTGATGTCGACCTGCGACGCCTCACAGCCGCTTGCCCCCGCGGCCGGACCACTGCTCGAGCTGCGCGAAGCCGTCGCGGTGTTGCGCGGGGGCGGGGCGCCGGTGTTGCGCGAGCATGTGACCGGGTTGGCCGAGCAGATTCTGCACGCGGTCCCGGCTCCGGATTCCGGGACACCGATTCGGTCGCGAATCGACGACGCTCTGGATTCCGGCCTCGCCTACGAGATGTTCTGCCACTACGTCAACCATCTCGGGGGAGACCCGGACTGGCTGGACAAGGGCCTCGAAACCGCCCACGCTCCCGCCGTCGTCACCTACCACGCACCTCGGCCAGCGATCTACACGGGAATCGATGCGCGTCCCGTCGGGGAAGCCGCCCAGATGCTTGCTGCCGTCGACGCGGCGTGTGGTGTGCGGATTGTGGCCGAGCCGGGGAAGCCGGTCTCGGCCGGACAATCTGTCCTCGAGGTCCACGCTCCCGACCCGGTCTCCGGGCACGCGCATGCCGATGCCCTCGGCCGTCATTGCCACTTCCACGACTGAGCAGGCCACCGTGCAAACGACCAACCTCCCCCCGGCCGGCGGTGTCACCGCGGATCCGCGGGCACACCTGGCGGAGATCACCGCCCGCATCGCCGCCACCGAGCCGCTGAACCGGACGGCGATCAACCTGGTCCCCAGCGAGAATCGGATGAGCCCGACCGCGCACGCGCTCCTGGGCACCGACTACAGCAACCGATACCACTTCAACGAACGCCTGGCCGCGCGGCAGTGGGAGTTCCGCGGCGGCGAGCCGATCGCGGAGCTGGAAAACGCTGGCCGCGAAGCATTTTCACGACTCCTGCACACCGACGCTGAATATGTGAACCTGCGTCCGATTTCTGGGCTCAACGCCATGATGATCGCGCTGGCCGCGCTCGGCGGCGCACCGGGTTCAACGGTGGTGTCGATCTCCCAGGCCAGCGGCGGCCATTACGCCACCGGCGAGCTGATCGGCCGGTTCGGTCACCGGTGGCGGCCGATCGACTGCGCCGACGGACACATCGATCTGGCCCAGCTGGAGCAGGTACTGGCTGCCGGATCGGTATCGCTGGTGTACGCCGACTTGCAGAATTCCCGGCACGTGCTGGACGTCGCGGCGGTGGCAGAGCTGGTGCACCGTTATCCCCCTGCTCGTCTGCACGTCGACTGTAGCCACCCGCTCGGACTGGTACTCGGCGGCGCGCACCCCAACCCGTTGGACTGTGGCGCGGGATCGATCAGCAGTTCCCTGCACAAGACGTTTCCCGGCCCGCACCGGGGACTGCTGGCCACCCGCGACGAGACTACCCATGCACTGCTGCGCGAGGCGCAGTTCACAATGGTCAGCAGCCACCACTTCGCCACGGCCCTGGCCGCCGCACGCACCGCACTCGAGTTCGAAACCTACGGCAACGGCTACGCGAGCGCGGTGATCACCAACGCTCAGGTGCTGGCCGCCGCGCTCGCCGACCACGGCTTCGACGTCGCCGGCGTCGAGTCCGGCTACACCGACACCCATCAAGTCTGGGTACGACTGCAAGACCCATGCGGCGTGTCGGATAGATTGGCGCGCTGGGGAATCCGGGTGAACATCCAACACCATCTGCCCGGATGCCCAGGGCCGATGTTCCGGCTCGGGACCGCCGAACCCACCGTGCTCGGCGCCACCGCCACCGACATGCGGGACCTGGCCGCCGTGATCGCTATGGCCCGCGACGGGCATGCCAACCGAGCCACGGCCCTCGTGAGCGAGCTGCGCACCCGTATCGGGCAGCAGCCGTGGTGGTCTCGCACCGCTGAGCCGGAAGGGGTGTGGCTGTGACGACGGTGGTCGTGCTCGCAGCCGGCTCCGGGCGCCGGTTCGGGGCGGTGTATCCGAAGGAACTGCATGCGCTGCGCCCCGGGGTGGCGGTGATCGATCCTCTCTTCGACGCGATCGACATGCTCCCGCTGCCGGAAGTGAAAGTGGTGCTCGTCGTATCGGCCGAAAAGCTCGCGCTGGTGCGCCATCTCGCAGGCTCGCGCCGCGACACGGCATTCGTGCTGCTGTCGCACACGCAGGTGGAACGCGGATTGGGGTCGGGGCTGCTGGCCGCCGCACCGTGGTGCGACGAGACCGTGCTGATCTGCCTGGGCGACCAGGTATTCGTATCCGATCCGGTGCCGGCGTTCAGCGACGCGGTCGACCGCCTGCACGATGCCGACCCGATCGCCGTGGTCGCGGCCAGCACGGGCGACCCGGAGCGGTTGCGCCGTGAGGGAGCCCTGACCGTCACCGACGGCATCGTGACCGCGGCGGCCGAAAAGCCAGCGCAGCCAGCAGGATTCAATGCGTGCTGGTCGGCGCTGGCCGTGCGGAGGCCGATGCTCGCGCCGTTGGCGCACGGCCTGTGCGCCGGTGACACCGAACGCCTGATCGACGCACCGGTGGTGTGGGGACCGGATTTCGTCAATCTCAACGAGCCCGCCGATCTAGCGGCGGCGGCGAAAGCAGTCCTGCCATGACCACGCTGCTGTTCGACGCCGGACCGTACTCGCTGGGCCAGACCACCACCAGCGGAATCGGATTGCGGGTCGCCGAACTCGCCGCCGCCCTGGCCCACGATTTCCCGGTCTACATCTACAGTCCCGCCACCGGAGGGCACGAACCGATCGACGTCGGCGACGCCGAACTGGTCACCGACGAAGCCGACTGGCCGGGCCTGCTCACCGACGCGGATGCGGTGTTCTTCTTCGACATGCCCGACCCAAGCCGCATCGAACAGGCACGCCGGGAAGGCATCCTGATCGTGTCGGAGAACGCGCCGCCGATCGAGCAGCTGGAATATCCCCGATTCCGACCCGGCGGCATCTTCGACACCGACACCTATCGCCAGCTCGTGGACACCTACCGATTCCAGCTGACCCACAGCGACCTGTTCATCGCCCGCTCCCATGTCGAGCGGACGACCCTGATCGCAAACCTGGCCGGCTACGGTCTCCTGAGCCCGCAGGACCTGGCCCGATCACGACAGCTCGACCACCGCATCACCACGATCCCGATCGGCTACAGCACCACGACCTCGCCCCGCGCCGCGGCCCGCATTCCCGGCGCGCCCGGGCAGGGCCGCGGCGAGGTGCTGTGGACCGGTGGGCTGTGGACGTTCATGGATCCGGTCGCGGCGGTGCGCGCAGTCGCGACGGCCCGCGCCGACGGTGTCGATGTCGGATTGCGGTTCCTGCATGCCGCGCCCCACCCCGACACCGACGCGGTCCACGCCGAAGTCACCAGCGCTGCCCACGACCTCGGAATCGACGACAACGTGGTGCTGCACACCGATCCAGTGCGCCACGATGACCGCGACCGCTACCTGCGTCATGCCGCTGGGCTGATCTGCCTGGCACATCCCGGGATCGAGAACCAGACCTGCGTGCGGCTGCGGGCCCGCGATTCCCGCCTGTATGGGCTGACGCTGCTGGTCGATCCATTCGGCGCCACCGCCACCGAACTGGCTGCCGATGGTCTGGCCGTCGCCGTCGACCCGGCCGACACCGACACGATCGCAAGCTACCTCGCGGTGCTGGTATCGGACCGGCCACCGCGCCCGGCCACGCCGCAGGAGTGGGCCTACGAGCACACAGCCGAACCGCTCGTCGCGCAACTGCGGCAACGACTGAACTAACTTCAGAGACAGGGGATTTCGTCATGCCAGCACGCTGGAACGGCTGGACTACCGCCAGCACCGCGGCCAACCCGCGCGGCGACTTGCAACACCAACAATTCGTGCGTGGCTCCGGCTGCGAGGTCTGGGACCTTCACGGCCGCCGTCACCTCGACGGTGTCGCCGGCGCCGCCAATACCCCGTTCGGTCACGCGCACCCGCGCATTACCGAGGCGGTCACCGCGCATCTGCGGCAGCTGGCACACGTCGATGAAACTCTCGCCGCGCAGCAGCCAGCCGAAGAACTCATCGACGCCCTGGCCGACCTCACCGGCCTGGACGATTTCGTGTTCGTCAATTCCGGATCCGAAGCGATCGAGGCCGCAATCCGCATCGCCATGGACTACTGGTGCCACCGCGACCAACCGCGCCGCGACACCATCATCGCCTTCGCCCGCGGCTACCACGGCTGCACCGCGCTGGCGGCCGCGCTGTCCGGCCTACCGGTCCTGCACACCGAGTGGGCGGCCGCACCGCGAATACAGCACGTGGAACTCACCACCGAACACCACCCCGACCAACCCGGCGCAGCCGCGGCCCTCGCCGACGCATTCGCAGCGGAGATCACCGCCGCCGGCCCGCAGCGGGTGGCGGCGGTGATCGTGGAGCCGTTCCTCAACGTGGGTGGCGGTATCGTCCTACCCGACGGATTCCTCACCGAATTGCGCACAGTCACAAGTAGTTTCGACACTCTGATGATCGTGGACGAAGTGTTCACCGGATTCGGTCGCAGCGGCTCGGCGGCGTTCGCCGTCAATGCGATGCCCACCCCGCCCGACATTCTGGCCATCAGCAAGGGCATGACCAACGGCGTCGTCCCGATGGGCGCCACGTGCCTGCGCCGCAGCATCCGTGACCAATTCGGCGACGCCCTACTGCGCTACGGGCACACCACCTCCGGCCACGGCCTCGCCTGCGCGGCTGCGCTGGCCACCATCGATCTGCTGCGCACCGACGGCCGCGCACATGCCGCCGCCACCGCCAACTGGTTCGCCACCAACTTCCGACAGTGCCTGCGCGCGTCAGGAATCGTCGACCTGCGCACATACGGGGCCGTGGGGGTCGCCGAATGCGACAGCGTCGAGCGAGCCGTGGCGATCGCCGCGGCCGCACGCCAAGGCGGTATGTCCAGCGGCGGCTTGATCGTCGGCTGCAAACAGAACGCACTCATGCTCACCCCCGCACTCAACGCCACACCCCAGCAGCTCGCCACGATGGCCGCGCAACTGAAACTCGCGATCACGAACGTCGAAATCTACGGCAGGAGCGTGTACGCATGACGACCCTGGCCACCGGCCTACCAGCACTACAGCCCGCACCGGCACGCGCGGCCGACGACTTCGAGTACATCCCGTGGTGGACCACCGCCACAATGGCCAGCGTCCTGAACGACATCGACACCGACACATGGTGCCTGCTGTGCGATCTTGCCTCCGGCACCGCCGACTTCGCTGCGCGCGGGCCGCGCACCTCCGCAGCCACGATAGCGGCGGTCATGGAAGCACTCTGGACACGACAACCGATCCGCCACACCACCGCTCCGAGCCACCGACACATCCCCGAGCGCTTCACCACCCTGACCGCTGCGGACCCCGACCTCGGCACGTGTGGTCGGGTGGCTGCCGCCTGGTGCGTCGCGCGGCTGGCCGTCTACGCCCGCCACCTTCCCCACACCGGTGGCGGGTGCCGCCACCACCAGCTCGCCGATGCCGCCGCCACCGCGCGGCAGATCCTCGCCTCCGACGAGGGCAGCTGGCTCTACACTGCGCCGTTGGCTGCACGCTACGACCACGACCGGCCTTTCGCCGCACCGGAATTCACCGCCGCGATCACCACGATCGCCCGCAGTCGGCTGGCCGGGCGCGACACCATCGAGTACGGAGCGGGGACCGGCGCCATCACCCGCATCGCCGCGCCGCATACTCGCAGCCTCGTCGCCATCGAACCCGCCATCGGCATGCGAGCAGTCCTACAACAGCACACCAGCAAACTCGATCAGGTGCGGGTCCGCGAGGAGGACTGCATGAGCGTGGGCCTGCCGGATGCCTGCGCCGATGTGGTATTCGAACATGCCGCACTCTGTTTCGTCGACGAACCGCTGTTCGCCGTCGCCGAGGCCGCGCGGCTGCTTCGCCCCGGCGGCGCGCTTATCCGGATCATCTCCACCACCGAGCAACCCGAACCCGTCACCGCGTTCAACGCGGCCTTTCATGCGCAGTTGCGCCTGCTCGGCCATCGGCCGGGCCGCATCGTCAGCTCTGGCAACGATCCCCGCATCACCGACTGGCTCTCGGCCGCTGGGATCGACACCGAGATCGACACCATCGCCACGTGGAACAGCCAACAGCCACTGCACCGCCACATCGCACCATTGCTCCACGGCAGCTACCCCTACCTGGCCGCGATTCCCGACGACGACCGGCGACGCGCCATCGACGGCGCACTGACCGCGACCCGCTTGAACCCGGACACCCTCATCCACACCGCGCACAAGGTGAAAACCGCGTCCACACCGCTGGACAGCACATCCCTTCTCCAAGGTAGGGCCCGACGATGAGGACCATCCTCGCCGCCTACGCCCCCGGACCCGGCCACTTCAATACCCTGCTGCCGCTAGTGGAAGACTTTGCGGCCCAATCAGATTGCCGCGTGTACCTATGCGGCAGTCAGGCAGTCGCCGCATTCACTGGCGTCGGTTCGCTGGACGCGCAGCATCAGCCGGCCGGGTTCGAAAGCTATCTACGGAGCAGTTCGGGTATCTCCGGCGACGAGATCATTCGCCGGATGGGCCAGCGCAGTCGCCGTGACATCGGACGTCTGATCACCGAACTCCACCCCGATCTGATCGTGTGCGACACCTCCGAGCGTGGAGCGGTCGTGGCAGCCGGCGACCACGGTGTGCCGTTTTTGCGGGTGGTGTCGTGTGCGGACGCCGCCACCCCCCACGGCAGCGCCGAAGAAGCGCGCCGACGGACACTCGTCCGCGGCCACGAAACCGACGACCTCCGATCCCCCCTGAATCTCGGAACAGTCGCGTTCGGGCCGCGCTGGTTCTTTAGTGGGAGCGAGCAACCACAGGAGAATCTGCGCTGCTACCGGTATCGGTCGCGAACGGCGGCCGAAGCAATACCCGGATCGCGGCGGCAGGGGCCTCGCGCGCTGATCAGCTTCGGCACCTTCATTACCGAGCCGACGATAGAAGTGCTCGGTAATGCCCTGATGGGTCTGATCGATGCCGGTATCAAATCGCTGAGGGTGAAAATCCGAAACACTTCGAAACGAGTCATCCTGCGCGGCTGGGCCGAATACCTCAGTGCCCGAGAAGGAGTCGACATCTCGGTGACGGCTGAGTTGGACTTGCTCCACCATTTGACCCGGGCCGATATCCTGCTGTGCCATGGCAGCGCCACATCGACTCTCGAAGCGCTACATCGGGCCGTCGTTCCGATCATCGCTCCAGTCCACAATGACACGCTGTTCGTCGCTCGCCGCTGTGTCGATGCCCATGCCGGTGTCGTTATAAATCCGACGGGCAACTGCATCCGAAAACAAGTCCGCGCAGCCGCTACCGCGGCACTGCATTCACCGCAGATCGCTGCCGGTATGCAATCGTTCGCGGCCACTAACAGCGCATTGGCACCGATCGCCGTCCTGGTCGATCAACTGGTACGCCACTGAATGGCCACGTGAAGGAGACGGCAGAACGTGTATGGCGAAGGGAATGGCCTTATCCCAGGGCTGCGGACCACGCCGAGACGGGATACTACTGTCCGGTCGACTGGTGTATATCGCTTACGCGGTGCATGTGGCACCGCTTCGGCCGCATACGGGTTGAAGGTGAAGCCTCAGCGGGTCGTGACGTGCTCGACAACGGAATCGCGGAATCCCGGGCAGGTCGTCGCCGCGGTGAGGCATCGACTGGCAGCCTCACAGCGATCCGAATTCCCCGGTGGACGAGCTGGGTATGCGTTTTATGGGCTAGCCCTGGTAGCTTCGTCGTTCTGACGCGAGGTGCCCACCCTTAGTGTGGCTGCGGATGAACCTCAGAGCCCACCGATATGAGCGGTCACGACATTTGCAGGGGAAGCAGTGATGACTGACGACCAGAGCCAGCTGGGATTCGAGATCGAGTTCGACGGCCAGACGCAGGCGTGGCTGGAGTGGAGCGAACCAGACCGTATGGAATCGGCGATCCGTGCGTTTCTGACTGAGACCGTCGCAGGTATCGCGGACTACTCGGAGCCTTGGTGGCAGCCACCGCTGTCGACTCGCATCATCGAAGCAGCTCGAGTGCTCTTCGCGAGCTGGGAAGGCTTCATTGCGCCTGAAAACCACTCCAAGGCAGACCAATTCATTCGGTTCGTGGGCGAATGCATTCGTCATCAACATCCGGGGATGGTGTGGACCACCAGCAAGCTCACCTACAACCCGTTGTATGCGGACTACGGTTTCCGTCCTGCGGTGCATTTCGTGGACGGGCATCGTGAAGAGCCGGTGAGCATGGTCGAGACGCTGTTTCGGATCGAGAGCGCCGAGCACTTGGACTACGCCATTCGCGTAGCAGGCACACCGGCCTGACGGTTCAGGCAGCGCCGGGGGAACGCTGTGATGTCACATGAGTGACCGGCCAGACGGGTACGACGCCCTTCGCAACGGGATGTCAGCGTACGAGCGAGGCCGCTATTTCGAGATCGGCCGGGCGTATCTCGAGAAGGAAACCCGCGAGGCTGGATGGCGACAGCAGGTTCCGCTCGGCAGTGAAGGGCGGATCCTTGATTCGGCCCAGGTCAATCCCCGCACCGGCAAGGTCGACCAGAGTCGCGAACGGAAATCGGGTCGCGTTGAGGGCCGTGAGGCGGTCCGGCAGATCGAGAAGGAAATCGACGCGCTGCGAGAAGGCAACCTCGTCAGTAGCCGCTGGGAGACGGTAGAAGGCGAGACGATTTCGCGTGAGGTCCAGGTCATGCTGAAGCTGGCAACGCGGGAGTTCCCTGACAGGTTCGAACATCGCGTGGTCTCGCGTGAGGATGCGCGGCTGGCGATCCTGGAAGGCCAACGCATCGCGCGGGCGCGGCAGCTGGAGTTGCCAGGGTTGTCTCGCGACCGTCTCAAGCAGCGCCAACAAGAACGGGAGGTCCGACAGCGGTCGCAACGGGAAGCTGATCGTGCGCGGAAATCGCGGGAACAGCTGGCTCGCACGCGCGGTGAGCGGCTGGCCAAGGCGTACGGGCGGTTTCGTGACGGCGCCGAGCGAGGATTCGACGCGACCGCACAAGCTCACCATCGCGCCGGCCGGCTGACCTACACCTTTGAACGATTCCGCGACATGACCGAGCGGGCACGCGCCGAGGTTGAACGGCGCATAGCAGCCGAGCGTGAAGCCCGGCGCCTGCGTGAGCAGCGCGAAGCGAGGGAACGCTTTCTGGAACGGTTGCCCGATGATGTCGCCGACAAGCTTCGGCGTTCGTTTCCGGCGCCGGGTGAAGCCTCGCGGTACCGAAATATAGAACCCCACAGGGGTTCGACCCGTGCGGGCCGGGAAGCTCGCGCGCGGGCTCTGGAAAGAGAACGAGGACGAGACGGACGCTCCCGCTGAACGTAATGGAGATCCGAGCCGAGCGTGGATCTGTCGCATCCGGAATGCATGCTGGATGCCTGTGCAACGGACCGAGAACGGTGTGGTCTGGGCCGCGGGTGGTGCTCGGCCCGGCCGCGTGTAGCGAAGATGCACTGTATGCGAACCGCGTCGATGGCTTGATGTGTAGGCGCGGAGCCGGCCGCTTGAAGTGAGAAGTCGATCGGGGCGACCCGCACAGCTACCGCGGCGTCGCGGCGAGTCACGGCGAAGTTGGCTCCTGTGCGGGGCGGGGAGGATAGGCTGTAGGTGGAGTGTCAGGACGCGCACGCGCTCCTCGTTCTCGCCTGAGTTGCCTCGCCCACGCCGGTTTTGGTGACGTTGAGGGCCAAGGTCCTTCCCGGGGCCCGCGTTTCCTTATCCGTGGTCGCATGCTTGCTTCGTCGCACGGCAGGGTGGCGTGGGTGCCCGAGCCGGGAATGGACGAGGACATGCCGAAAAACACCAGTTCACGGCGACGACGCCGGGCTCGCCGGATCGCGGCGCAAGACAACGTGAAATATTCCGAAGCTCTCCGCCGCGGCGATGAGCTGGCTGCGCAGGTACGCGAGCAGGCGCGAAGGAACGCGCGGTTACGTCCGACGAAGGTGACCATCGGTGGAATCGAAAAGTATTGGCGTCGTGATGATGCCGAACAGCTCGGTCAGGCTGGTATGGAGGATCCGTCCCGTGTGGATATCGTTGCCGCGGTGGATGCGCTGATGCCGAAGGTCGTTGCGCTTCAGTCCGCCAGACTGAACCCGACGACCGTGGTCGTGCCCTACTGGCAGCGAGACACAGTGAGCCAGAACGACGTCTACGAGGAGTTCCGCACGAAGCTCCACCAGGTGCTCAACGACCTCAAACGTGTTCGTGAGGACGCCGAACTCCACTGTGTCGACTGGAGAACCGTTGCCGCCGTCTACTACGGGGTGGATGCGAAGCTGAAAGAGCTGGATCGAATCACCGGCGGACCGCTGCGCGACCGGCTCGAATCTGCGATGCAATCGGCGGGTGTGTTGTCGATGACGGCCGAAGCAGTCCACAGTCGCGGATGCCTGCTCAGCGCAGACCGTTCCCGCCGCCTGGGCTGGGGGTACTCACCGTGCAGTGGCGGTGAGGTCCGGGTACGTGTGCGGATCTTCGACGACGAGACCACCGTCACCGTGCCCGGTTGCGCGCGCCACGCCGCCGAGGAAATCGTCTGCTTCGACTACGAAGTCGAAGACGGCTACATCAGTGTCGAGATCATGGGCGGCACTGATGACGACCTCGATGCGATCTACGATCTCGCCGAGGAGGTCCGCCGCGAGCGCGAAGAACGCCAGCGGGAATACGCGAAAGACAAATTCGCGGTCAGAACGGTGCCCGAGCCGCCGTGGCGTCGCGGCCAGGACTACTGGTGATCCTCTCGGCTCACAGGTGCTGCTGAGCAGTTGCCGATGTCGTGCCAGGCGGAGGACTGGGCGATCCAAACCTGCTTGTGACAGCCGGTCCTCAGCTGTGCACCTGGGCAACGGACCAGGACAGTTCACGGCTGACCGCACCAACGGCAACTCACTGGGGCTTTCGATCATCGCCGCGTTGCGCGCGGCGATGATCGAAAGTACGTAGCGGCACATCATGCGGTGAAGGCGCGCGAGGCCGCGAGGCTGACTTAGCGGTGGCCCGAGACATGTACTGGTAGTAGTGACTATCTGGTTCGGACGCGATGCTTGGGTTCCATTGTGACGGGGTGGTGCGGCCTTCCTACTCACTCTGATTCGAGGCAGCAGCGGTGCTGGGGTCGGGCAGCGGGTTCGTCGGATGTTGCTAGAGCTCAGGGCCGTCGGTTTCGGCAGCTGCGCTGGTGTTCAGGCCGGTGTGTTCATGGGCAGACCAGCGATCGACTCCGTCTTCGCGGTTGGCGCGCTGTGCGTGTTCGGTGGTGGTTTGTTCGGGCGTGAGGTGGGCGCGGCGTGTGCGCTCGGCGTGTAGTTCGGTGAGTTCTTCTTCCAGCCAGCCGGTATCGATCGGGTCGCCCGCGTGGGTGGTGCCGGGTGGTGGGCCGTAGATGATGGCCTCGTCGTCGGCGAGTTGAATGCGGAGTTCGAGGGTGCCGATCGCTTGGACGAGTTCGGTGTCGGTGAGCATGTGAGTCGGGTTGGACGGATCGAACCCACTGTCGCCGCCAAGATCTTGCGATGAATTGTTCTGACTGGCCGGGGTTTCGGCTGTCAAAAGCGCGCCTGCGAAGGCTTCGATGGTCGCGCGGTCGGCGGGGTTTCGTATGTGGCGCCAGTCTTTTCGTAGGAGGGCCAGTGCCGCGGTGGGTGGGTGCCGGTCGGTGATGAATGTGCAGCGGACCGCGACCTGATCGGCGGGGTTGTGGTCGGGGAGGCCGGGTTGTTTGTCGTCGCGGCAGGTGCTGCAGAGTCCGTCGTCGCAGTGGTGTTGGGGGGTGTCGGTGCGGGCGCGTTCGAGTCCGCAGGCGAGGCATGGGAGTTTGTGGTGGTCGGGGACTGCGTAGCGGTCGTAGTCGACGGTGTGCCCGGTGCCGGCGAGGAAGCTGGTGATGTCGGAGTGTTCTGGTGCCTTTTTGCCGGGCCGGTGGCGCGTGGCGCCGGTTCCTTCGGGGACGGGTAGGTGGGTGGGGTCGGCGTCGAGGTCGGCGAAGGATTGGGTGTAGGCCTCGAACGCGTCGCGGCCGGGGTCGGGTCGGGGTGGACGCCGCTGTGTGGGGTCCATGTATTCGCGGTGATCGCGTGCGGCGGTGCGTGGGTCGCGGCCGCTCGGGGGATTGTCGGGGTGGGTGTCTCTTATACCC
>NZ_LZML01000176.1:0-628 GCF_001665695.1 Nocardia sp. 852002-51101_SCH5132738
GGGGGTGTCATGGCAACCGTGTAAGTCCGGGCGATCTGTGATCAGATGCCCTCGGACGGGCGGTTGAAGGAGAGATTTGTGAGTAAGACCACACCATCGTCGAAGTCGGATCAGGTTGCTGCGCAGAAGCTTTCGGAGGTGTTCACCTCGGCGCAGCTGGACTCGATGGTCAAGCAGGCGATGGCGTCGGAGGCCGGTCCGCAGGCCGGTATCGAAGGGCTGCTGAACGAGTTGACGAAGAAGGTGCTCGAGCGGGCGCTGGACGCGGAAATGACCGAGCATCTCGGTTACGCGGCCGGCGACCCGGAAGGCCGGGGTACCGGGAATTCCCGCAACGGGAAGAACTCGAAAACGGTCCAAACTCAGACGGGGCCGGTGACGATCGCGGTGCCGCGGGACCGCAACGGTGATTTCGAGCCGGTGATCGTGCCGAAGCGTGCCCGTCGGCTCGGGAATCTGAATACGGTTGTCCTGTCGCTGTATTCGCGGGGGATGACGACCCGCGATATCGAGGACCACTTGAAGGAAGTGTATGGGACCGAGGTGTCGCGGGAGCTGATTTCGAATATCACCGATGTGGTGGTGGACGAGATCAAACAATGGCAGTCGCGTCCGCTGGACGAGGTGT
>NZ_LZML01000177.1:0-771 GCF_001665695.1 Nocardia sp. 852002-51101_SCH5132738
GAACCGAATTCCATTGTGCTAGAATAGATTTAGTACCGAACTAGCTTCGGACTTACACGGTTCTCGTGACACCCTCGGCGCGTACTGCCGACGATGTCGCGCAGGAGGTCTACGCGTTGCTGATCACCTACCAGGCGTTGCGGACCGCGATCGCCGATACCGCGCTGGCCACACCGGGCATGGTCGCGGACCGGGGCAGTTTCACCGTCGCTTTGCAGACCGCCCGCGACCAGCTCGTCCATGCGGCCGGGTCATCACCGGCGCGACTGTCGATATCGTCGGTGTGATCGGGCGGGCCGTGCGCGCTGACCTGCTCCCACATCGCCGGCCCCGCAGCAGCCTTCGCGTGGTCAAACGGGCAATCTCCAAACACCGCGCCAAGGGGGTGATCGACCGGACCATCTACCAAACCCACATCAGCGTGCGCGTGCTACCCGGTTGACAACCCGGCAGCACACCAAACTGAGCGGCCTTGGGTCTAGCCCGGGCTGCGGTGCACGCCGGCTACCGCACCTATGTCACCACCGCCGCCGATTTGGCGGCCCGCTGCCACAAAGCTGCGATCGAAGGCCGGTGGGCCACCTGCATGCGTTTCTACGCCGGACCAACGCTCCTGGCGATCGACGAACTGGGATACCTGCCGTTACCTGCAGAGGCGGCATCAGCACTGTTTCAGGTTGTGTCGCAACGATATTTGAAGACCTCGATCGCGATCACCACCAACCGCGGCGTCGGATCCTGGGGCGAGATCCTCGGCGATAACACTGTCCC
>NZ_LZML01000178.1:0-10963 GCF_001665695.1 Nocardia sp. 852002-51101_SCH5132738
CCCCGACCTCGGCCGCCCCGTCCTTGCCACCGACGAATCCTACAATTACACAACGGATTTCAGGCGCAGAACACTAGTTCGTGTGTCGAACCTGCCATGCTCGGGTCAGGGTCTGATGCAGCAGTCTTTTGTGTTCGCGTACCGCGCGAGTGTCGGTCCGTCGTGGGTGCAGGGCTTCGGCCACCAGATGCAGGAACCTGCGCCGATCGGTGCCGAAGGCCACGAGCAACACCTCCCCGCTGGAGCCGCCGAAGGGCGCCCATCGAACGGCGAAGGCGACCAGTGTCTTTTCGGCGGTGCTCAGCAGGCCCGCTCGTGCCATCAGATCGCAGCGGCGCAGCGACGACCGCACCCACGCGGCGTCGCATTCCGTGCCGCGGTCTGCCGCGTCACCGGGCGACTCGCGAAGCTGTTCCGTGGGCGCGGTGTCGATCGTGAAGACCGGGAAGCGGTCGTATTTGGGCCGCGCCTCGAAGCGCACCCGCACCGGGTGGTCGGAGGAGGTCGGCAGGTCGCCTTCGACAGTGGCGTAGATGCGTGGTCCCTCGTCGAGTTCGACGATGGCGATCGTCAGCGGGACGACCTCGGCATGCGGTGCGCCGATGCTGCGGTGCACCAACCGGTAGGACACGAGCGAGCCGCGGCCGGACGATGGCGTCCACTCCATGTTCCGGGTACGGCACGCGGCGCATTCCGCAGCGGTCGGCGCGTGCATTCCGTCGCATTGCCTGCAGCGTCGAACCATCAGAGAGTCGCCGGTGCGGGCGTGGTTGCCGCTCGGTGTCTGTGTGTGCTGGACCATCGCAAACCTCGAAGGTGATATCGGGATCCCCCGCATTCACAGCTTCGTTTCCGGGCGTGTCTCGCGCGACGGTAGAACTACCCGGAACATACCTATTTTTCGACCGGGGAGCCCGCTCCTCGGTGCGGAGCGACCGTGTCGGAGGAGCCGGGTGCTGTGGCGCGAAGCGCCGGTCTCGCGGCGTTGCCGGCGATACGCTGGCGATGTCGGAAGGTGAGCGCATGGCGCCCGATACAGCTCAATGCTTCGCGAGCGACTGATGGTCGACGAGGATCCGCTGCGGACCAGCCGCGATGTGAACATACCCGTGGCGGTGGAGTTGAGTGCGTCGGGTTTCGAGGATGCCGAGGAGATCGGGCACGGCGGTTTCGGTGTGGTGTACCGCTGTACGCAGCCGGCCCTGGATCGCACAGTGGCGGTGAAGGTATTGACCGCGGAGTTGGACGCCGACAATCAGGCGCGGTTCTTGCGCGAGCAGAAGGCGATGGGCCGGCTGACCGGACATCCGAATATCGTCACGGTGCTGCAGGTGGGCGTGACCGCGAGTGGGCGGCCGTATCTGGTGATGCCCTATCACTCGCTGGATTCGCTGGATGCGTGGATCCGCCGGGAAGGACCGTTGCCGGTCGAGACGGTGCTGTGGGTGGGGGTGAAGATCGCAGGCGCGCTGGAGACCGCGCATCGGCTGGGAATCATGCATCGGGATGTGAAGCCGGGCAATATCCTGCTGAGCGAGTACGGAGAACCGGCACTTACCGACTTCGGGATCGCCCGGATCGCCGGCGGCTTTCATACGGCCACGGGGGTGGTGACCGCCTCGCCGGCCTTCACCGCGCCCGAGGTGCTCGCGGGGGAAGCGGCGACACCGGCCGCGGATGTGTACGGGCTCGGTGCGACCCTGTTCGCGGCGCTGACGGGACATGCCGCGTTCGAGCGGCGCACCGGTGAGCAGGTCGTCGCGCAGTTCCTGCGGATCACCAGTGCGCCGCTGCCGGATCTGCGCGAAGGTGGCATCCCCGAAGACGTCGCCGCGGTCGTGGAGTCGGCGATGAATCGGGATCGGCAGGCGCGGCCCTCGGCGGCGGAGCTGGGCGAGGCGCTGCGAGAGGTCCAGCACCGCCACGGATACCGGGTCGGCGAGATGGCCCTGCGAGGACAGCCGGCCGCCGCGCGAAAGCCGCGCGAGGCGGCGTCGTCGAATACCGAATCCGTTCCACAGCAACCAGTTTCAGGCCGCGCCGGCACGGCCGAGCTCCCGCTCGAGCTGACCAGTTTCATCGACCGACGGGTGGAGACGGCCGAGATCAAGAACTTGCTTGCGGCGGGGCGGCTGGTGACATTGACCGGTGTCGGCGGGGTCGGTAAGACGCGGCTGGCGTTGCGGGCGGCGTCGATGGTGCGCACCGATTTCGCCGACGGGGTGTGGCTGATAGAACTCGCCGACGTGACCGATCCGGCACTGCTGATCGATGTGGTGGCGGGTGCGCTGGGGTTGCGCGACGATCCGGCGCGGCCGATGCGTGAGGCGTTGGTGGAATTCTTGCGTGCGCGGGAGGCGCTGCTGGTTCTGGACAACGGCGAACAGGTCGTGGACGCGTTGGCGGATCTGGTGGAAACGCTGTTGCTGGCGTGCGCGGACCTGCGGGTTCTGGTGACCACCCGGGAGCCGCTCGACATCGCCGGAGAAGCGGTGCTGCGGGTCTCGCCACTGACCGTTCCGCCTCTCGACGCGGCGCCGACGCTGCGGGCACTGCCTCGATACGACGCGGTGGCGTTGTTCACCGAGCGCGCCGCGGCGGTGGTGCCCGGATTCGAGGTCACCGAGAAGAATATGTCCGCGGTGGCGGGAATCTGCGCCCGCTTGGAGGGCCTGCCTCTGGCGATCGAACTCGCCGCCGCGCGGATCCGCACGATGTCGCCCGAGCAGATTCTGGCTCGGTTGACCGACCGCTACGCACTGCTGACTCGGGGCAGCCGCACCGCGCCGCAGCGGCAACAGACGTTGCGGTGGTGTATCGATTGGAGCTACCGCCTGTGCGCACCGGCCGAGCAGCGGTTGTGGGCTCAATTGTCGGTATTCGCAGGCGGTTTCGAGATGGATGCGGTCGAGCGGGTGTGTACGGCCGAGGCGGGGCGGGGGAGTCTGCTCGACGAGTTGTCGTCGCTGGTGGACAAGTCGATCGTGATCCGGGAAGAGCTGGAGGGCGCTGTCCGGTTCCGGATGTTCGAGACCGTGCGCGACTACGGGCGTGAGCAGTTGCGGGAGGCCGGCGAGGAAACCGCTGTACGTCGGCGCCACCTCGATTGGTGCCGGCAGTTGACGGCGGATGCCGAAGCCGAATGGATCAGCGAGCGGCAGCCCGACTGGCTGGCGCGACTCGAACGCGAGCAACTGAACCTGCGCGAAGCGCTCGAATTCTGTCTGTCCGACGACACCGCGGAATCGGGTGAGGCGGGGCTGCGCATGGTCACCGCGCTGTCGTTGTTCTGGAGTTTCCGAGGGCATTACGGTGAGGGTCGGCGTTGGATCGACCGCGTCCTGGCACACCCGGCCGGTCGCGCTCTGCCCGCCCGGATCCAGGCCCTTCACGTCGGAATTTTGATGGCCGCTGAGCAGCAAGATTTTCTGACTGCGGAGCCGCTGCTGGCACAAATCCGCGACCTCGCCGAACAGGACCCCGCTCCGCTGCACCGGGCACTCGTCGCCTACGTCGACGGTAGTCTGGCGCTGTACCGAGGCGAGGCCGCACGCGCGATTCCCTGCCTCGAGACCGCGATCGATGTATTCGGCTCGAATCCTGCCGGGCATCTTTATATCGCGGCATCGATGACGCTCGGCTGGGCGCTGGCGGCGCAGGGCGACACCCGGAAGGCGATCGAGAATCACGAGCGAGTCCTCGCGATCACGGAGTCGCGGGGTGAATCGCTGTTCCGGTCGAGCACGTTGTGCGGCTTGGGGATCTACGCCTGGCGGCAGGGTGAAACACCGCGTGCGAAAGAACTTCTGACTCGATCGCTGCGGGTGAACGAACGCGTCCGCAGTCCCGTAGTCGCGGTGCTCGACTTCGAGGCGCTGTCCTGGATCATCGCGGAGGAGGACGGCGAGCGCGCGGCGGTGCTGATGGGCGCCGCGGAAAGCCTCTCCCGGTCCGGTTCCGGTGCCTCGATCACGTTCCCGGACTTGACGGAGTCGTACGAGGAATGCGACCGCATCGTGCGCCGCGCGCTCGGCGAGCGACGGTTCGGTGCGGCGTTGCGGCGCGGCCGGGCGATGACGATGAACGCCGCGGTGGCCTACGCACTCGGCGAGCAGCCGGCCGAGTCGCCTCCTGCCTCCACCGGGCCGGCGCAGCTGACCAAGCGTGAACAGCAGGTCGCGGAGCTGGTCGCGCAAGGGCTCACCAACAAGCAGATCGCCACGAATCTGGTGATCTCCCAGCGCACCGCCCAGGGCCACGTCGAACACATCCTGACAAAACTCGGGTTCACCTCCCGCGCCCAGATAGCGGCCTGGTTCGTGGACCGCGCTCGTCGGTAGAGTTCCTGAGACGCAACCCGGTCGCCATGGGCCGGGAGCGACGAGTTCGGCTGTCCCGCAGCCGAACTCGTACGCGCTGGCACCGCGAACCGGGCCTGGCGACGGCCCCGTGAGATCGACACCTACATCGAGCCGGCTGTGCTGTGGGAGTGTGGTCGCCGACCTCGCATGCGGCTTGGTCGTGCGAGCTCCGTCCGCCAGGAGTTCGTTCAACGGGTCGACGCCGGCGAGAAGCCGTCGTGAGCGATCGCCCGAACCGAGCGCCGCATCGATAGCCCGCGGCGAGCGAGCGCGACGGGGCAGGGTCACCTGCACCGCGCCACCGGCACGCCGACCAGACGGGTTTCCTCGGCGGTATCGATGTCGATGTCGACGCCCTTTTGGAACAGCAGGATGATGTCGGAGCCTCCGAAAGTGAAGTAGCCGAATTCGTCTCCCTTGGCCATGTGCTTGCCGGGGGTGCAGGTGAGGGTTACCGATGCGACGTTCTGCATGCCGACGCACACGACCGCGACCGTTCCGATGTCGCCGCACGGTGAATCGGTGGTATCGATGATGACCACGCCCCGGGTCTGGAAGAACTCGAATCCGGTCTCGGCGTTGTCCTGGCCCTTCAGGCCGTGGTCGGACAGCTCTACCTGCATGAACGCTTGCCCGTGAGTCACGAACGACTCTTTGACGAGACCGCCCACCGGTAGGTGGAAGCGGTGATAGGCGTGGGTCGGCAGCATGTAGTGGGTGAAGGTCCCGCCGGCGAATTTCTCGGCGTAGTCGCTGCCGGTGAGAAGGGTGGCGATATTGCCGTACTTACGGGTGCCTTTGATCGTGGTCGCCGGAATGTTCGAGGCGTCGTCGATGTCGTAGCGGTGTTGGAACGTGCAGTCGGCGGGTGAGGCTATCGATCGGTTGCTGCCGGGTTCGGCAATCGGTCGTAGGCCGCCGTTCAGTTCGCGGGCGAAGAACTGGTTGAAGGTCATCCAGCCGCTGGGTGCGTTCGGCTTGCCGTCGATCAGGGAGTCGCCGACGTGGTATTCGGGAGCGTTGTCGATGAACGATTCCAGCACGTCGGGTCCGAAGGATTCGGGTGTGTCGAGGAAGCTGCCCCAGTCTCGGGCGAAGTCGGTGACCCATTCCCGGAATGTGTCCGAGCCGTATGCCACGGACGTGTCACGGCCGTCGGGTCTCTGGTCGATGATCCAGAAGAAGTGCGAGAGCCGGTCGCTGACCTCTTGGGCGTACCGCTGGTGCGGTGCTTGGGCGCGCCATGCGGGCGAGTCGGTCTCGCGTGGCACCCAGCGAGCGAAATCGTCGATGTAGTCGACGTACTCCGCGACGGACTGGGGCCACGGGAGCGCCTCGAGCAGCTCGTCCTTCAGCCCGTCTTCGGCCACCTGCCGCGCTTGCACCAGCGACTGCTCCAAGCCGGCGGCCAAGTCCGGGTCTTCGTCGAGAAGGTCTCTCAACCGCTGCGCGATCGCCATTTCACTCACGTCGAACCCCTTCCGCTCGCCACCAGCCCCACCTGTCGGCTACCCCCGCAGCCTCGTTTACACCTCACGCACGAGTGACGGTTCAGGCGGAACCATCGCCTGCCGCCCAGCTGGGCGCTTGCATGTTTGAAGCTGCCGCCTCGTGGAATAGGCCTGTGCACGCGGTGTCGACGGAAAGGCGCGCGGGATGAACCCATCGAGCGACGTCGTCGTCGTGGGATCGGGCCCCAATGGTCTTGCGGCAGCGGTCGTCTGTGCGGCGGCGGGCCTGTCGGTCACGGTGCTCGAGGCCGAGCCGGAGGCGGGCGGCGGATGCCGCACACAACGCCTCGATCTGGCGGTTCCGCTGTGGCACGATCTGTGCTCGGCCGTGCATCCGATGGCGGTGGCCTCGCCGTTCTTCGCGCAGTTCGATCTCGCGGCGCGCGGTGTCCGGTTCGGGTATCCCGAGATTTCCTTCGCCCACCCGCTCGACGAGGCGCCCGCGGCTCTGGCCTACCGCGACCTTTCCCGAACGGTGGCCACTCTGGGCGAACACAGCGAACGTGACAGTCGGCTGTACCGGCGGATCATGACGCCGCTGGTCGAGGGCGTCGACGCGGTCCGCGGCCTCGGGTTGTCCGATGTGCGAAGCATTCCCGCCTCGGTCCTGCACCCGCGGGGGCTCGCTACCGCCGCCACGATGGGGATCCGGGCGATGCAGCTCGGCACCCGGGTGTGGGACCGCACTACCGACGCGCACGTCTGCGGTGCTCTGCTCAGTGGCGTCGGCGCCCACGCCAACACCGGGATTCCGGCGATGGCAGGCGCGGCTACCGCGTTGCTGCTGGGCACGCTCGCGCATTCGCACGGCTGGCCCATTCCTATCGGCGGGAGCCGGGCCATCACCGACGCGCTGACCGCCGACCTGGCTGCGCGCGGTGCGGAGGTGATCTGCGATCAGCGTGTCGAGTCCGTCGCGGACCTTCCGCCGGCGCGGGTGTACCTGTTCGATACGAACCCTTGGACGCTGGCCGAGGTGTTCGGTGACCGGCTCAGCGCCCGCTACCGCCGGGCGGTGGGCCGCTTCTCGTCGAACAACGGTGTCGCCAAGGTGGATTTCGTGCTCAGCGAGCCGGTTCCCTGGGCCGATTCACGGGTCGCGGCGGCGGGCACCGTGCACCTCGGTGGCACGCGCGAACAGATGGCCCGCGCCGAATCGGACGCCGGTCGCGGCCGCCACAACCCGGCACCGATGATGCTGGTGAGTCAGCCGACCGTCGTCGACCCGACCCGCCTCGGTTCCGACGGGCACCGGCCGCTGTGGAGCTACGCGCACGTCCCCAACGGGTCGACGCGCGACATCACCGAGACCGCGATCGAACAGATCGAGCGGTTCGCTCCCGGTTTCCGCGATGTCGTCGTCGGCTCGCGGTGCATCCCCGCCAGTGAAATGTCCTCGCACAACGCCAATTACGTGGGCGGAGACATCGCTGCCGGACATGTGTCGCTGTACCGGATCATGGCGCGGCCGGTTGCGCAGTGGGATCCGTACCGCACCTCGCTGCCCGACGTCTACCTCTGCTCGGCATCCACCCCGCCCGGCCCCGGTGTGCACGGCATGCCCGGCGTGCACGCCGCCCGGAGAGCTCTGCGCAGGCACTTCGGTATCACCGCCATGCCCGACGTCGGTCCGGTGGTCGGTCCGCCGCGATGAGCCGGCCGTCGAGGTGTGCACATTCGAGTGCCGAGATCGCGGGACGAGGCCGGCAGGTCATGACGAAATGCCGGATGAGGCAGACAACATGCGCACGTGACGATGCCCTCGCAGCAGCCGCTGCGAGGGCATCGTCATGCTTCGGTTCCTACCGACTGTTCGAAATCGTGGGCTAATGCCCCGTTTCGGTACGTAAGCCCGAGTGCCGGCCCGTTACTTGGCCGGCGCCGGCGGGTTGAACGGCGCGGTGGTGGTGGCGAAGTACTGGATCGCGGCGCCGATGGCGACCGGGGCGGTGATGAAGATCTGCCCGGCGAGCACGCCCAGGAAGCCGACGGCGGCAGCACCGGCGACACATCCGCCCAGCGGGCCGGCGCCGAACAGGGCGAGCAGCGCACCGGTGGCGGCGAGACCGATAGCGGCGCCGGCGATGCAGCCGATGACCGCGCCGCCGATTCCACCGGCCAGGGTGCCGATGGTGGCGCCGGTGGAGATGGTGTCCTTCAGGCGGTTGAACGCGGCGGTTTCACGGTCGTAGGGGGTCTTCCACGGGGCCGAGTCCTCGAAGGGCAGGGCGACGGGCTTGTAGACCGCGTGCGCCACGTCGTACTGCGGGGTGAGGGTGGCGGTGTTGCCGGAGATGTCGGCGGCGATCGGGAATTCGAAGTCGTCGACCCGGAAGTTGAGGGGGGTGCCGGCGAGGACGGTGCCGTTGGCGGCCTTGATCTTGAGCATGCCGTCTTCGTTGACGATCGAGCCGCCGTCGGTCTTGATGACGGCTTTGTCGTTGTCGACGACGCTGGCCTTGTAGTAGACGCTCTCGGGCGCCGCGGGGGCGGCGGGGTCGGCGTTCGCGGTACCGGCCGCGACGCCGACGGCGGCGACCAGCATGGCGGCGGTCGCGGCGAATTTCCTCATCATCATTTTTTGCGGAACCTCGAGACGGAGTGGTTCAGGGACGAACGAATCACAGACCAGGCCAGCTAACAGGCAGTGAACACCGAAATATTTTTCATTCAAACCTCGTTCATCTCGCGCCCCTTGTTGTCGGACAGGCGGCTGAAATCACCAGGATGTGGCCCCACTTCGGGGCGAGGCGGCGAACAAGAAAGGCGGAGATGCGCTTTTAGATGTGGGCGGAATCACATGCTTTGGCCCTCAACCTCTTTGAATATTTCACCGATTCGCCGGACGTCGTGTTGCCGGATTCGAATTCGGTGCGCGAGCCGCGTTGATTGACTTGCGCAGCCCCGAACCAGGCATGAACTTCAGCGAAACTGTTCTGTAACAGATCATGATCATGCATCTCCAAGGGCAATCGTGATCACATAGATCCAGTGTGAAGCGGTTTTGACAATTCGACGTGCCCGGGTCAGTCTTTAGGTACTTCTGTAGCAGAACTACGGTCGAAGGAAGCGATGGTTGTCGAGTCGCCGCGTCCGCGGGTGATCAGGGAGCATCGGTGGGCCGGATGGTTGGCGGTGTCGGCGGTCTGTCTCGGTGCGTTCATGGGACAACTGGATGCCAGCATCGTCACTCTCACGTTCCCGGCGCTGCAGTCGGAGTTCGGGGCTCCGCTGGCGAGTGTGCAATGGGTGTCGCTCGCCTACCTGGTGACCCTCGTGGGTTTGGTCGTCGCGGCTGGAAGAGTGTCCGACGCTGCCGGACGCAAGTTCGTCTACCTTCAGGGTTTCGTGATCTTCACCCTCGCCTCCGGCTTGTGCGCGCTGGCGCCGAACCTGTGGTGGCTCACAGGTTTTCGGGTTCTGCAGGCGGTGGGGGCGGCGATGCTGCAAGCCAACAGTGTGGCGCTGGTGGCAACGAGTGTCGCGGCACGTCGGATCCGCACCGCGTTGGGAGTGCAGGCCGGTGCGCAGGCGCTGGGTCTGGCGCTCGGACCGCTGGTCGGGGGAGTGGTCGTGGCCTCGCTGGGCTGGCGATGGGTGTACGCGATCAATGTGCCGGTGGGGTGTCTGGCGGTTGTTGCGGGGCGATACCTGTTGCCGCGCACGCGTACTCGCGCGCGGTTGACCGGATTCGATGTGCCGGGTCTGCTGCTGCTCATCGGCGGCGCGGCCGGCGTGCTGACCGCCGCATCGGCGGTTTCCGGACTCGGGGTGCCGGCGTGGACGTCGGTGTTCCCGGCGGCATTCGCGATCGCCTGCGCCGTGGGCCTGTGGTGGTGGGAGAGAAGGACCGAGCATCCGCTGATCGATCCGGGGCAGTTCGCACATCCGCCGCTGCGACGCGGTCTTCTCGGAGCATGGGCGGCGTATCTGGTGCTGTTCGGCCCGCTCGCGTTGTTTCCGCAGATCGGATCGGCCGGCGCGGTCGGCGCCGGGTTGCTCCTCACGGCGCTGCCGGCCGGTTTCGCCGTGGCCGCGGTCGGGGGTGCGCGGGTGCTGCCGAACCGATGGCGCGCCGCGGGCAGGGAACGCGTCGGCGCGACAATCATGGTGATCGCCACCGCGGCGATCGTGATCGAGCCGACGACGCCGTGGTGGGCGGCGATCTGGCTGGCGGTGCTCGGCATCGGTCTGGGCATGTTCATTCCCGGAAACAACGCCGTCATCATGACCGCGGTCCCCGAGCATCGCTCCGGCACGGCGGGCGGATCGGTGAACATGGCTCGCGGTCTGGGAACGGCGGGCGGGGTGGCGGTGGTGACACTCTCTCTTCATCTGTGCGACGCCGCGCATCTGCCGGCCGACGGCGCGCGGGTGGCCGTGGCCGTACTGTCGATCGTGGCCGCCGCGGCTCTGGCCACCACATGTCAACGGCGCGCCGAACCAGTGCAGCGAAAGGCAGCAGCCCGATGAAGGGACCGTCCGCCGACACCGGCGAACTCGGCGAAGTGGCTCTGGCCGATGTCATCGCCAGGCTCCGACGCGCCATGCGGCGAGCAGCGCGCACCGCCGAACCTGCGGCGACCCTGTCGGTCGCGCAGTTGGAACTGCTGTCGTGCGTGGGCGACCACCCAGGGGTGCGGCCCGGTCAGGTGGCTCGCCTCCTGCAATTGGCCCCGAATACGGTGACGACCTTGGCGAACGCGCTGACTCAGCGCGGCATGATGGCCCGGGCGGGCGGCGACGACCGGCGCGCGGTGACCCTGACTCTGACGGCCGCGGGCCGGCAAGCGGTCCAGGAGTGGCAGGCGACCAACACGGCCATCCTGCGTGCGGCATTGTCGTCGTTGCACCCCGGGTGGCAGCATCTTCTCACCGCGGCCACGCCGGCGCTCGCCGAGCTGACCAGCGCCGTCGATGCGCTCACCGAGCCCCCGCGGGACGACCGTTCGGCCTCGTCCTAGTCGAAAGGCTTCGCGCCCCACCGCAAGACGAGTGTGCCCGTGGTCCCGGCCGGGACCACGGGCAACACTCGTCTTGCGGAAGACGGTCAGGAGATGGCGTTGATCGCCGTGCCGAGTTTGGTCTTGG
>NZ_LZML01000179.1:0-37584 GCF_001665695.1 Nocardia sp. 852002-51101_SCH5132738
TGCTCGCTCACCGCGCGCAACGTGGCCTCGGCATCGAACCGGCGCAACAGCACCGTCTTGTTGCCCAGCGCGGTGGCAACGGTCCACGTCCCGAACCCGGTCGAATGGAAGATCGGCGACACGATCACCACGCTGCCTTTGCGCGGGAACGGAATACGGTCCGCGATCATCGCACTCGCCAGCGGCGACACCTTGGTGCGCGGTGCTCCCTTGGGCAGGCCCGTGGTGCCGCTGGTGAGGATGATGAAACCACCCGGCCGCGCCGGCGCCGGTGGCATCCGGCGGTCGCCGGCGTCGATCAGCTCGTCCACGGTACGCGCCCCCGCCGGTACCGCGTGCCCCTCGTCAACCCAGGTGAGAATCCGCGGCAGCGTCGGCGGCAGCGCGTCGAGCAGGTCGCCGAACTCGCTGTCGTGCAACATGGCTCGCACGTTCTCCCGCGCGGCGACCTCGGCGAACTGCGGCTTGGCGAATCCGGTGTTCATCATGGCCAGCCGCAGACCGGCACGCCCGGCCGCGCTGATCGCGAGCACCAGGCCGCGATGGTCGCGCGCCAGGACCCCGACCACCGAACCGGCCGTAAGCCCCTGCGCCAGTAACGCATTGGCCAGCGCGTTGGACTGCGCGTCGAGTTCACCGTAGGTCAGCACACCGCGCTCGTCGGCGATCGCGGGCCGGTGCGGATGGTAGCGGGCCCCCGCCATGATCAGCGCCGCCGGCGGACCGTAGATCCGGTTCTCCCGGGCCATACGCACCACCCGGTCCGGACGCGTCAGATCGACCACGCCGCACTGATGCAGCCGGGCCACGGCGCGCAGCGTCTCGGCCGCGTCACCGAGCCCGGTCACCAGGCCCTCCAGATTCCGTGCCATGAAGTGAATTCCTCCTCGGGACAAGACGTTTCGCGGAAACGGCGCGTGTTCTCAGCTCCGGCCCGCACGTTCGAGATAGCGCGCTCGCTGCGACATATCGGCGCCGGACACGGTGTCGTGGCTGCCCAGTAGGCGGCCGAACCGATTGCGCAGCCCTTCAGGCATCGCGGTGAGCACCGCGATGGCGATCCCGCCGATGCGCGGCACCACGCGCAACCCGCCGCGCCGGCGAGCCAAGGCGTCGACCACCGCGCGGGCCACATCCTCCGGCTCGACGAAACCGATCACCCGGGTGATCCGGTTCGGAGACAGCCCGGCGATCAGCTCGGTGTTGACGAATGCCGGGCAGACGGTGCTCACCCGCACATCGAATGCCGCCAACTCCTGATGCAACGCCGAACCGAGACCGACGACACCGAATTTGCTCGCCGAATACGTTGCGACATCCGGCGTTCCGACCAACCCGAGGACGGAGGCCACGTTCACGATATGGCCGCTGCGGCGGTCGGCGAAACGCTTCCCGGCCAGCTTCGACCCGATGATCACCCCGCGCAGATTGATATCGAGCTGCCGGTCGGCCATTTCCATCGGCTCGTCGAGGAACGGGCCGGTCGGCATGATGCCCGCGTTGTTGACCAGGCCGTCGAGACCGCCGAGCTCCGTCTCGGCACGATTCAGGAAATTCTCGAACGATTCCGGATCGCGCACGTCGAGCGGGACGCCGATCACCGTGGCGCCGGTCGCGGCAGTGAGTTCCGCGGCCGTCGCGGCCAGCGTGCCGGCGTCGATATCGCCGATCACCACCCGCGCTCCCGCCTCGGCCAGTGCGGCCGCGGTGGCCCGCCCGATGCCTCGCGCACCACCGGTGACCGCTACCCGCTGGCCTCCCAGACGCATGGTCATATGCACTCCTCCTCTGTCTTTGTCTCAGAGGCTAGGAAGTGGACGGCGCCCAATCCATGACGTAAGCGGTCAAGACTTGTACTTTTCGGCCAATCTGCCCCAGGATGATCCCATGGCGGTCCACATGAACATGCCACGGTCGAGCACCAGTGCCGCGATCCTGGTTCAGCTCGGCCTCACCCACGGCCTGACGATCGAGCAATGCCTCGACGGCTCCGGCATCACCCTGTCCGTGCTCGACGACGCGAACGGCGAGGTTCGCGCCGCACAGGAACTTCGAGTGGTCCAGAATCTGGTCACCCGCCTGAGCCACATTCCTGGGTTGGGCCTGTCCGCCGGACAGCGGTATCACCTTGCCACACACGGCATCTGGGCCTTCGCGGTGATGACGAGCCGAACCGTGCGCGAAGCGCTGCGGATCGGTATCGAGCATATGGACATCGCGTATTCGTTCGCCCGCTGGCGCGTCCAGGAAACCGCCGACGGCGCCACTGTGACACTGGACTACTCCGCGGCGCCGCCCGAGCTGCGGCAGTTCCTGCTCGAGCGCGACCTGGCCGAACTCATCACCCTCGATCGCGAACTGCTCGGTGCGGCGGTGCCACCGACCACGGTCGAACTCGCCTGCCCTATCCCGGCGTACGCCCCTCTGTTCACCGAACTGCTCGGAGTCGCCCCCCAGTTCGACGCACCGGCGACCCGGCTCACCGTCACCCGGAAGATCCTGGAACTGCCCATGCCCCAGGCGAATCCACACGCCGCCGCGCTCGCCGAGCAGCAGGCCGCCGACATCATGCAGCGCCGGCGCCGGCGCGAGGGCACCGCGGCCCGCGTCCGCGCCGGCCTGCTGACCCGCGGCGTCACCGCCGCCCAGGAAGAAATCGCCGCCGACCTCCGCATGAGTGTGCGCACCCTACGCCGGCGCCTCGACGCCGAAGGCACCTCCTACCGTGGCCTGGTCGCCGAGACCCGCCACCTCCTCGCCGAAGAACTCCTCACCCTCGGCACCACCGTCGACGAGGTCGCCCGCCGACTCGGATACGCCGACGCTTCCGCCTTCACCCACGCCTTCATCCGGTGGACCGGCACCACTCCCGGCCGCTTCGCTCGCTCCCTGCGGTGAACCCGATCCCGCCCTTCGGCCGGGCGCTGCGCCCGGATATGCGCGAAATCTCCCCTCGGCGAGCGTGATTCACCACAGCTGCCCGTGCACGACGGTCGCGCGGACATGGTCGGCCGACGGCGCGCACAGTGCGCGGTCGAGCGGCACCCGCAGGACGACGAGATCCGCCGGCGCGCCGACGCGGACGCGACGCGGTGCGCCTCCGGGACAGGCGGGGGAACCGAGATAGCCGCGCAGGGCGGCGGCGGCCGCCACCCGCTCGTCGCTGTTCACCACCGTGCCGGTCGCGGTCGTGCGGTTCACCGCGGCCTCGACAATCGCCCACGGGTCGATCGGACCGTAGGGCGCGTCGCTCGACAGCGCCAACGGCACCGACGCGTCGAGGAGGGACCGGCACCGATAAAGGTCCGGCAGATCGACCGGGTCCACGTGACGGACATAGTCGTCGCCGCGCGCGCGCAGAAACCCCGGCTGCGTGACCACCCGCAAGCCGTGACGGCGGACGTCGGCAATGCTCTCGACGGGCACGAGCGCCCCGTGTTCGATCCGGTCTCCCGGACGGCTGCCCGCCTCGTCCAATGCCGCCACCGGCAGCAGCAGCGACTCACGACTCACGCAGTGCACGGCGACGGCCCGGCCGTGACCGTGCGCCTCGCGAATGCCGCCGACCAGGGTTTCGAGCGAGGGAAGCCCGGAATCGGCGATCACGATCTTGTACGGCCCGAGTCCGACCCGCGAATCCGATTGCGGCGCCGTGGCATTCAGTGGCGCACCGAGCAGATACAAGCGTTGCGGAAGCTCACCGGTGGCGACCGCGTCCAGGAGCGCTTCCTGGGCGCGGGGCGCCAGGTCCGGGGTGGCGTCGGTGACGCCGGTGATACCCCAGCGAGCCATGGTCGCGCCCAGGGCGTGCAGGCGGGGCGGGCGAGCCTGCGGAAGCCGGTCGCGAAGCCAGCTGTCGGCGCGCCAGATCCGGCCGGTCGGTTCTCCGGTGGCGTCGCGTTCGACGCCCGGATGTGGTGTCGCGCCGGTGATTCCGGCCGCTCGCAGCCCCATGGAGTTGAGAATCCACAGCGCCCCGCTGCGGTGCTGGATACGAACCGGACGGTCGCCGTGTAACGCATCGAGGGCGGTCGCGTCCACATCCCCTGCGACACTGTCGAAGTAGCCGACGCCGCGCACCCACCCGTGTTCGTCACCGGTGGCGGTCGCGAGTGCGGCGGCCAACGCCCGGCGGTCGCGGACGGCGGGCGGGCCGCACCGCACCGATGCGGCGTCGGCGGCGGTGGCGTGCAGGTGGAGGTGGTGATCGTGCAGTCCCGGTATCACCGCCCCGCCGCCGGCGTCGATCACCTCCACGGCATCCGAGGCCGGCAGGTCGATCCCGATCCGCGTGATCCGTGTGCCGTGCACGCGGAGATCGAGACCGCCGACACCGCCGATTTCCGAGTTGCGGACGACGATCACGCTCATCCCGGAATTCGCAGTGAGCGCAGGACGCGGGCGGTGTCGTCCCCGGGTTCCGCCGCAGGTCCGCACGGGCGGCGCGCCTGCGGTTCACGCACCGGTATCGCACCTCGCTCCGAGCGGATCGAACGCGCGGCCGCGGCGATCGCCGATTCGTCGCGCATCGCGGTCGGCGTGCTGCACCGGCCGCCGTCGCCGAAGCTCGAACCACTGCTGCGCGCCACCACATTCACACTCTGCGACGTGCCCACCGATCACATCGCGGTGGTCGAAGGGGCTGACGTCGACACCGCCTTGCGGCGCGTCGAACAAGCCGTGCGATACAGCCCGTGTGCGAGTGTCGCACTGGCCCGCCTGCTCCGCGGGACGTCGCACCCGGATACCGGGGCCGGCCTCGCCGCCGAGGCGGCGGTCTACTCGATGTTGCTGAGCGGCAAGGAGTTCGCGCGCTGGCTGACGAAGCGGGGGCGTCCTCGATCCGTCCGATGGCCGGACCGGCCGCTCGTGCGTATCCACCGATCGGACCACGCCCTCTCGATCGTGCTGGACCACCCCTGACGGCGCAACGCCCTCAGCTCCCGGCTGCGCGAGGAACTGCTCGAGGCGTTGCGCATAGCCGATGTCGACCCCACCGTCGAACGGGTCGACATCCGTGGGGCCGGACCCGTCTTCTGCAGCGGCGGAGACCTCGACGAATTCGGCGCCGCCACGGATTTCGTCGCGGCTTACCTGGTCCGCCTGGAGCGCGCACCCTGGCGCGTGCTGGACCGGCATCGAGACCGGATATCCGTTCATGTCCAGGGAGCCTGCGTCGGGGCAGGTATCGAGATGGCGGCCTTCGCAACACACGTGAGCGCCGATGCGGGGACCGTCTTCCGCTTGCCCGAGATCGAAATGGGTTTGCTCCCGGGCGCCGGCGGAACCGTCAGCGTCCCACGACGCATCGGACGGTGGCGTGCGGCGTGGATGATGCTGACCGGCGAGCAGATCGACGCCACCACCGCGCTGCGATGGCGCCTGATCGACGCGATCGGCCCGAATCCCTGCCTGTGATCGGTGGCACGCCCGGCCCGGCGGGCGTTGCGGCGCAGGTCATCTGCCGGCCGCGACCTTCGCCGCGGGCGCCGACGCCGGCCGTGAATCGGCTCCGGCCGCCACGCGGGCATAGGACTGATGGACCTCTCGGATCTTGCCGTCGCGCATCGCCCGCACCAGCAAGCGCACCGCCCCCCGCATCACCGCCTTCCTCGGCCACGAGTACTGCGGCGTGTTCATCAGCCGCTGCGCCCACATCGGGTGCAGATCCTGCACGACCCAGAAGAGCAGCCCGTAGAGCGGGCGCAGATGGACGGGGTATCGCCACGGCGCCAGGGGATTCAGATGTTCCACCGTCGGCATGGTGACACCGAGAACCGGCAGCGAGTCCTCCAGCACCTTGTGCACTCCCGCTTTCGTCGTCGGCACGTTGGCCGCGCCAAGCTCGACGCCCATGCGCGCGTATTCGCGGAAGAACTCCTCGAGCCGCTCGCCGTGCATCGGCCGCGGGTGGTAGCGCTCGTGGGCGGCGGCCAGGGCCCACGCCATTGTGCAATAGTTCCAGCACAGCAGATCCGGATCGCTGGCGCGGTACGGGTGACCGTCGGGCCGCACGCCCTCGACACGGTCGTGCATCCCGCGCACGACACGCGAAACCCGTTCCGCCACCGAACTCGGACCGAACGCGACACCGAGGAAGAACGACAGGGTGTGGCCGCCGCGCGAGGCCAGCGCATCGGCATCGAACCGCCCGGTCGGCACACCATCGATCCGCTCCAGGGCGCGGGTGTGCTCGTAGCCCATCCACGCCATATCCGGGTGCAGCGTCTCGATCATGGCCGCCGCGGCGAGACCGATCTGGACCGTCGGCAAATGCTCGTGCAGATACCAGACCGCACTGCCCGGCCCGAACCAACCATGGTCCCCGGCGGGTTCCGAGAATTGCACATTCTTGAAGAAGCGATCGCGTGTCGGCTGGAACATGTAATCGACGAGCCGATCGTAAACGGTTGGCGTCCCGACACTTTCGGAAACAGATTCGGTAACCATCGAAAAAGCGTAACGCGAGTGATAAATCGCATACCAGTCGCATTTTCGGACCGCGATACGACCGTGAAATACCAGCTCACAAGGGTGAAGTCCGTTACGACGGCGCGCCGTCGGCGAAGGGCGCCGCATTATCTTCGCCTCCCGGTGAAAGTAATCAGCAACCGCGTGAGTTCATCGACGAACTGTGCACGAGGAATGGCCGGGCGGTCGAGGACGTAGCGAATGATGATCTGCTGGAAGGCGTGGAAGGCCATCCACGCCATAGCGAAAGCGTGGCCGGGGTCTCCGGCGCGGGTGACCGCGGCGAGATATCCGGCGATGAGGTCACCGGCCCGTTGCTCGACGATCTTCAACTCGGTCGAGCCGCCCAGGCGTGGCATCTGTTCCACCAGGACACGGACGAGTTCTCGATTCTGCTCGGTGAGGTCGAGGGCGGCGGCCACCGCGGCACGCACTTGTTGTTCCGGCGCCCCCGCACCACCCGCGGTCAGCGCACTCAGCAAGCCACCGGCGATCTCGCCGATCATCCGCTCCACCGTCATCGCAACGATGGCGTCCTTGTTGGGAAAATATTGGTAGAGACTGCCGGAGCTGATACCGGCGTCCGCGGCGATCCGGTGGGTCGACACACCGTCGTAGCCGCCCGCGATCAGCAGGCGGGCACACGAATCGAGTATCCGCTCGACCATCCGTCGCGATCGTTCCTGCCGGGGAATCTTCCTCGGCACCTGCCGCGCGGTTCCCGACATCGCGTACCTCCATGATTCTGGGCCGTTCGGGTCGCCGCACGGACCCCGTCGACCGCACGACCGGCACTACCGGATCAACGGCCACCATGGGGCTCGGGTGCGGGTGCGGGTGCAGGCTTGCTCGCCCCGCCCGGCAGTCCGGCTCCCACGCCGCCGACATCGGTGATCGTCCAGCTCGACGCCCGGTCCATCGTCACCGTGTAGGTCGCCGTGGCCGCGACCCCGTCCGGAGCCTGTTTGCTCTTGGACGTCATGTCGACGAACACCTGCACGACGAATCTGTTCCCGTCACTCTGGGCGACCTTGGCGGCCAGCAGTCGCGCGGTCGCGGTGTATTCCATTTCCGTCAGCCACGGCCCCACGACGTCCACGGCGGCATCGAGTTTCGGCGCGAGCTGTCCGGAGACGCCGTGGGTCAGCGCGGCACGCCATCCGGCCAGATCGTGGAAATCGACCTTCGATACGTTCAGGGCGTATGTCGAGGCCGTGTGTTCGGCGGCCGCCTCGGTGTCCAGACGGCTCTGCAGGGCAGCCAACCGGTCCGCCGAATCGTCGGTGGCCCACAGCGCCACGAATGTCACCGCGACGACGAGCGCGGCGACAGCGACGGCTGCGACCGCGCGCACCGACCACCACCACCGCTGCGGGGCCGAACCTGGCGCGCTCTTCTCGGCCGGACCAGGCGCCGGGGCCGACGATGCCGAGTCTTCAGGTTTCTCGGCCGGCCGGTCGGCGTGATTGGTCCCGGCAGGCGTGACGCTCGCGTCCGCGGCCTTGTCGGCTTCCGAAACATCCTGTGCGGTATCGGTATTCGTCATGGGTCGTGTTCTCTCCTCATCGGGGGACGGTGACGGTGAATCGGACACTGTCGCCCGGCAGCGTCGCGATCGCCTGTTCGAGCAACGTGCCGATATCGATCGAGCCGAGCAACGGCCCGGTCGCCCTGGTGGCCGGCCGTAAGGCCACTCCGATGGCGCCGATCTCGGGGGCCAGCTGCGCCAGGAATTCGGCCAGCTCGCCCTCCTGATGACGCCACGAGCCCAGAATCTCGTTGCCCCGCAGCACCGACGATCCTTGGAACAGATACTTGTAGGAGATACCGAGGTTCTCGCCGAACTCGTCGAGCATCGGCGGTGCGGCGGTCATCGCGGGCCGGGCCCAATCCACATCGCGCATCATCCGCACCAGATCACGCAAGACCACCTCGAGCGAGCCCTCGTGCGCGGACAGGGTTGTCAGCAGCAACTCGGCGCCGCGGCGCGCCGCCGGCATGGTGGCTTCCAAAACCGTCACCGACTGGGAGAACGCGTCGACGAGCCGGCGGACGGATTCGGTGTCGGTCTGATCAAGCAGACCCGAGACGGTCGCGAGCAGATCGGGGACCGAGGTCGGCAATGTCACCGTCTCGGTCAGATGTGCGCCGTCTGCGAGCCACGGGCCCGCGTTCGACTCCGGGAGGAACGCGAAAACCGGCTCCCCCAGCGCCGACAGACTCTCGACCCGCATCGTACTGTGCACGGGGATTCGGTATTTCGCGTCGTAGGAGATCCGCATACGGACCGTGCCCGGCACATTGCGCACCTCGTCCACCCGTCCGATGTTCACGCCCCGGTAGACCACCTCGGAGCCGGCCCGCAGCCCCGCCGCGTCGTGGAGCTCGACCGTGGCGTGATGGCGGCGGTGCGTCGGATCGATGCGCAGCACGCCGGCGACGAGATACCACGAGCCCAGAATCATGACGCCGACCAGCGCCAGCGCCGACAGCCATGCGGGTATGCGGGTCACGGCATCGCTCCGATCATGCGCAGGAGTACCAGGGCGTCCTTCGTCGAATCTCCGGGCGAGCCGACGATGCTGACCTGACGGAGGTCGACGCCCGGGCCGAGCAGGAACGGGATCAGCTTGTCCCTGACCAGCCCCACCATCGCCGCGGCGTTACCCGCCAATTGCGTTGCGCTGGGCGAGGGTTCACGAATCAGCGGCACGATCTTCGCGAGGTTCTCGTTGATGTGCGGTAGCCGTGGTATCAGCCACTGCAGACCGGTGACCAGGGTGTTGGCGTCGATGACGGTGTTGAGCACGGCCTCCATGAAGTACGGCACCCGGTCCAGGCGCCGACGCGCGGTATCGGAGAAGATGAAACCGATCTGATCGCGTGCGTCGTGCAGGCGCTGTGACAGATCGTCGGTCGCCTTCACGATCCGGTCTATCTGATCGAGGTTCCCGGCGGCATCGCTGACGTCCTTCGCCGCCGCGGAGGCCAGCGCGCGGGTCTGCGCGGGATCGTCGGGAAGCACGTCGTTGAGCCGGGCGATCGAATCCTGCAGCCGGATCACGCTGCCGCCGTTGACGAAAGTCGCGATCCGCTCGAGCATCTGCTCGACCTGCGGACCGGGATCGGTCTGCGCCAGCGGAATCGTATCCCCGTCGCGCAACGGCGCGGCGCCGTCGCTGTCGGGCGGCAGCAACGCGATGTAGATATCGCCCAGCATGGTCGTCTGCCGCAGTTCGGCGCGGGTGCCGGCGGGAACGACGACCGAATCCCGCACATCGATGTGCGCGACCGCGCTGTGCGGTTCCAGGCTGATCGACTTCAAGGTGCCGACCGAGATCCCGCCGCTGCGCACGTCCGCACCCGCCGGCAGGCTCAACAGCGAGGTGAACTCGAGATTCAGCCGATAGGTCGGGCCGTGCACACCGGCCCCGGGCAGGGCGTGATCGCTGGGGTCGAAACCGCACCCGCACAACACGATCAGGGTCGTCACGCCGATACCGATCGCACGACGCAGGCGAGTGAGAGTGGTGGTCACGGCGTTGCTCCGATCGTCGACAGCACCAGTTCGGGCAGCGGTATCGATACCGATCGGCCGGACCGCACGGTGCACGCGTTCGGGCCGAGCTGTGCGAGGGCGGCGCACAGCTGCGCGGGGTCCGGGGTGGCCACCTCGGTTCGCGGCGGACGGATGTCGACCGCGAGCGTGCCGGGCTGTGCCGCGATGGTGGTCTGCAGCATCTGCACGATGCCGGGAATCTTGGCGAGCAGATCGGCGGACTGTTCGGTGCGGGTACGCACCATCGTCGCCACCGGAAGGGTGGAACGCAGCACGTTCATCAGATACGGGAAATGTTCGTGGAACAGCCGATTCAGCGGATCCACTGCGTGAGAGAGTTTCTCGACGAGAATCTTCGCGACGATGAGCATGTCCTGGATCGCGTGCAGGCCCGGCGCGAAGGTCTGCAACGTGGTCTTGACGTCGTCCCAGTTGGCGGTGACGAAGGTGGTCAGTTCGGCGGAGTTGTCGAGCAGTTCGCCGAGCCGGGCCATGAAAGTGTCCGGTGCGGCCAACAGATCGGCGAGCGAACGCAGTTCGCGATTCACGACGGGCCCCATCCCGGCGAATTCGCCGCCGGCACTGCGCAATGCCGATTCCAGGGGCGCTGTACCGTCGGGCCCGCGCTCGGTCATCGTGCGGACCAGGCCGGAGAACGAGGCGAGAGCGTCGGACACCGTCACCGGGGTGCGGGTTCGCACCGTATCGATACAGGTGTCCGACGGCAGCGCGGGCCCGGGACCGGGATCGGCGTTGACCAGTTCCACGCGCCGGTCGGTCAGGATCGACGAATTGGTGATCACGGCTCCGGTGCCCGCCGGGAGCGTGCGCCGGTCGGTCGTCATATCCACCCGGACCCGGGCGCCGTCCGGCTCGATGGCTCGCACGGTCCCGACCGCTATCCCCCTGATGGTCACCGGGGAACCGGGATACAGACCGAACGAATCCTTGAAAAGCGCACACACATGCTGGGTATCGGCTTCGTTCAGCGTTCGTGCCGTCGTGACGCCGGCGGCGGTCACCAGCACCACCGCCGCTGCGGCCGTCGCGAGCGCTCGTTTCCGGGTGAGATGTAGTGCCATCAGCACTGCTTTCCCGGGACCGGAAGACAGACATCGAGTCGCGGGGTCGTCAACCCGCTCCGATCGATCAGCGCCTGCCCGTCGGGACCCGCGATCTTCGCGAGGCCGGTCAGCGTCGCGGTCATGGAGGACACCATCGAATCGACGGACTTCAGCAACTCCGCCCCGCGGTCACCCGCCTGTTCGAGCGGCGGCAGCAGTGGTTCCACCTTTTCGGCGTAGGGGCCGCCGAGGAAGTCGAACAGCAGGCCGCTCAGGTTCGCGACACCGTCGGCGAAGACCTGGAGATCGTTACGGGCCGCGACGATCTGGGGCCCCAGCATCGCGTATCCGCGAATGATCTCGACGGCCAGATCCTTGTTGTCGTCGGCCGTACGCAGGTACTCGTCGGAAAGTGCGAGCAGATTCTCGATCTGAGTCTTCTGCTTCGACAGAACGGTGGCCACCGATTCCAGATCTTCGACCGTGGATCGGACCGCTCCCGGTGACTCCGTCAGGACTGCGGCCGCTTTGTCCAGTGCGTTGCGTAGCGCATTGGGGTCGAGACGGGTCACCACGGCGTCGGACTTTTCGTAGAGGTTGCCGAGCAGGAACGGCAATGTCGCCCGTTCGGCCGGAATGCTGCCGGTCAGCGGTTTGCTTCCCTCGGGGTGAACGGCCAGATAGAAGCCCCCGATGGGCGTCAGCATCCGGATCGACACGGAGGTGAGATCCCCGAGCCGGTAACGCGATCGGACGGTGAACGTCACATCGACGTGATGATCGGCGAGGGTCATGGATCGGACACTTCCGACAGGTACACCTGCGATGCGGACATCGTCGCCGGCCACGAGACCACCCGACTCCGGCAGTTCCAGGTGGTAGCTGGAGGTCCCCGGCGGGCGCAGGTACAACGCCAGCACGATTCCGGCGATCACAGCGAACACGGCGAGTCCGCCGAGCGCCCAGCGCATTTGGCCGCGCGGGCCGACGTCTTCGGCTCCGAAGTCGAATGCGGGAAGGCGGCGCGGCAGACTCAGGCGACGCAGAATCATCGGCCACCTCCCTTACAGACGACGAGCTGCCGGCCTTCTACGAGGACATCGGCGGTGACAGGCAATGACACCGTGCCGTTGCTGCACTGCCGACTCGGGTCGGTTCCGGGAATGAGGGCGTTGAGCCCGGCGAAGACTCCGGGCAGAACCGACAGCGTCCGCAGTGCGGTACCCGGGTCGGGAATCACTTCCGAAACACGCCGGGTGAATTCGTCGTTGCGGTCGCTCGCGCCGAGACCCAGCTGCGACAGGGAATCGACGAGCTGCGAGACCTCCGACATTTCCAGTGCGCCGTTCTTGACCAGAGCGGCAAGTTCGCTCATCCGGGCCACCATCGGGGCGAAGATGGAGTGGAAGACCTGCAGAATGTTCTCCAGATTCTGGGACCGGCCCTGCAAGCGATCCGACAGGGATTCGAGATTGTCGAGGATGGTGCTCATCAGCGCGCTGCGATCGCCGGCGTACCTCGCCAGTGTGGCGATATCGCGCATGACCGGAGTGACGCTGTTCTCGGTGCCGTCGATCAGAGCCGCGACGTTGGTGGCCAACCGGTTGTAAACGGCGGGATCGGCGTCGCGCAGCAGCGGTTCGAGCCCGTTGAACAAGGTGGTGATGTCGAACGAATCCACCGTGTGGGTGAACAGTTCGTGCGGATCGAGCAGCGGCGCCTTCTCGTCGCTGCGCTGCAGTTCCATATAGCGCTGCCCGGTCAGATTCTGGAATTTGATCGCGACCCGGTCGGGCGCGCGCAGCCGGTATTCGTCACGCACCGTGAATTCGACGATCGCGCGCCCCTGGTCCGACACCTCGATACCGGTCACCTTGCCGATCTGCACGCCGCGCAGCCGCACGTCGGCATTCGGCTTCAGTCCGAAGACATCCCCGAACTGGGCGCGATACGCCGTGGTGGATCCGCCGACCGGTCGTTGAATGGCCTGGACGATGAGAACGATGATCACGACGACGACACCCGCGAGCAGGGCGAGTCGGGCGGCGGCCTGGCGTGGTGTCTTCATCGCGCACCTCCGCCGGTGGCGTCGAGCGGAACCCGGAACGCCGGAAAGGTTCGCACGAGTGCGTCGACTCCGAGCACCACCTTGTCGCCCTCTCGATGCAGAGCCCCGTCGAGGCCGCCGATCAGCCGCGAAACCTGTTCGGGCGTTACGTTTTTCAGGGACCGATTCAGCGGGATCAGCAGATCCAGCAGCATGTCGACCGTCTCCGAGGTCGAGCCGAGGGCGCCGACCACCTGGCCGGACAGTGCCATCACCAGATTCGATACCTCGGTGATGGTGGCGCTCGCCTGCCGAGCGCGGAAGTCGTCGTCCAGTTCCTCCACCGCCGCGAGCGAGTGCAGGATGCTCAGTGCCGAGGGGGTGAACGCCGCCATACCCTCGGACACGTCGGCAAGGTGTGGAAGCAGTTCGCTCAGGGACATGTCGCGGGCTCGTGCCGAGGCTCGCACGACCAGCAGCGCCGAGGCGAGCATCGGCGCCATCTCCTCGGTGAGTTGGGCGGCATTGTCTATCGACGTCGACAGCTGATCGGTCACGACATCCAACAGCAGCCGGCCCGAATTCCGCATCACGGTGGTGACCGTGTAGTCCCCGACATCACCGAGTTGCAGCACGGCGTTCGGACGGATGGGCCGGCCGCCGGGCATGGGGATCAGTTCGAATGCTGTCGACCCGAAGAGGTTCGAGGAAACGAAGCGGGTATTCATCGAGGTGGACAGTTCCCGCAGGGGGTCGGCGTCGACGCTGACGGTGACCCGCTGCCGGTGCGGCCCCCGCGCCTGCACCCCGACCACCGACCCGATCGACATACCCCGCAAGCGCACCGTGGTATCAGTGGACACTCCGTCGCCGAGGTCGGCTGCCTCGACCGAGAATTGGATCTGCCCGGAGCGATCGGGCTGGGTGACCCGCCACGCCAGGACGAGAATCAGCGCGACGACCACGATGACGACGACGCCCCGGAGTCGCAGACCCCATCGGCCCGGTCCATGCACCGAGAACTGTGCTGCTCTGCTCATCGTCTGCTCACCCCGCGAAACTGATGGTCGCGTCGAAGCCCCACATGCACAGCGTCAGCACCATGTCGGTGGTCACGATCAGCACCAGGCTGGCGCGGATCGCCCGGCCGGAGGCGATTCCGACTCCTTCCGGTCCGCCGGTGGCATGGAACCCCTCGTAGGCGTGGACGAGGGTGACGACGAGGACGAACACCACGACCTTGATCAGTGAATAGATCAGGTCGATCGGCTCGGTGAACATGTGGAAGTAGTGCTCGTAGGCGCCCGCGGCCTGTCCCTCCACGAGGGTGACGGTCGCGCCGGTGGTCGCGAAGCCCAGGGCCAGCGCGATGAGATACGACGGAACGACCGCGCCCACGGCGGCGATCAGCCGGGTGGAGACAACGTACGGGATCGGCCGGATAGCCTGGGCTTCGAGGGCGTCGATCTCCTCGGAGATCCGCATCGCGCCCACCTCCGCGGTGATCCGGCATCCGGCCTGCGCGGCGAAACCGATGGCGGCGATCAGCGGGGCGAGCTCCCGAGGATTGGCGAGGGCCGACATCGCGCCGGCGAGCGGCCCCATACCGAGCATGTCGAGGGCGGAGAAGCCGACGATGCCGACCATCCCGCCCGCCACGACGCCCATGACGGCCAAAACCGGGGCAACTCCGCCGCCGATGATGACCGCGCGACCGTTACCCCACGTCAGATCGGTGAATATCGCGACGGTCTGGCGGCGGTTCATTCGCAACGCGTGACCGATGCCGGCAACTGCCGACATCACGAAGTGCAGGTGATGGCCGAAGGATTCGAGAGGATCCCACAGGCGCTCGGAATATCGTATCCAGCGCAGTATCCACGGGCGGTATCGGGCCGGCGTATCTACGGTGCCGGCGGGGAGCTGGGACATCACAGAAACCTCATGGGTACGAACATCAGGACGATCTGGGTGATGACGAGGTTCACGACCATGCAGGCGAGGATGCCGAGAACCACGGCGGCGTTGACACTGTCGGCGACCCCTTTCGGGCCGCCCTCGGCCTCGAGCCCGCGGTGGCTGGAGATCACCGCCACCACATAGCCGAACACCGCCGCCTTGCCGAGACAGACCAGGAGGTCGGTGACCGAGGCGAAGCTGCCGAAGGACAGCCAGTAAGAACCGGGCGCCACTCCCTGGCCCAGCGCGGCGACCGCGAAGCTCGCGACGATGCTCATCAGGATGATCAGCACCGACAGCATGGGCGCCACCACGACCATGGCCAGGATTCGCGGGGCGACCAGACGCCGATGCGGGTCGACGCCCATCGTCCGCAGGGCATCGATTTCCTCGCGGATGGTGCGGGAAGCCAGATCTGCCGCGATCGCCGAGCCCCCGGCGCCGCCGACCAGCAGCGCGGCGGCCAGCGGGGCAATCTGCTGCATCACGCCCATGCCGCCGACCGCGCCGGCCATCGAGTTGGCCCCGACATTGTCGGTCATACTGCCGACCTGCACGGCGATGACCACGCCGAGCGGAAGCGCGACCAGCACCGCCGGAAGGGCGGACACCGAGACGAAGAACCAGCCCTGAACCACCGTGTCCCGCAAGGGAAACCGGCCGCGGCAGATATCGGCGACGGTGAACGCGGAGGCGCGGAATCCGAGCCGGAAAAGTCTGCCGAGGGTGCGGGTGGCGTCGGCCGTCCGGGCGGTGAAACGTGCGCCCGCGCGGCCGGGCGGCTGGTCACGCGGTTCGGCCCCGCTCGAGTGATGGTCCTGGTCGCGCCCCGGCGGGTGGGCCGGAACGGGGTCCGTCGCGGGTGACGGGGTCATCGGGTGGGTTCCTTCGTACGAAGCATCGAGGGCATGCTGAACCGGCGCCGAATGCCGGGCTGTGCCGGCGGTTCGATCGCTGGTGACGGACGGCTCGCGTTCAGGCCGAGTGGGACTCGCTTCTTCCCGAGCGAGACAGTTGTGCATTGACCCTCAGCGCAGGCCGAGGCCGGTGGCGGGACGTGATGTCGTTCATGGTCGGATGCTCCTCGACGTTGAAGGCGATTCTCGTGGGGGGCGCGGTGCCGGCGGCGTTCCGGCTCGGTATCAGCCGCCTTCCGGCACCGGCGCAACGGTCAGAAAGGACAGCATGGTTCGCGCGAACCGGCGCACTCCGTCCTCGGTGGCGGTGGCCGTGCCCAGGGCGGGAGTGAGCCACACGCTGCCGAAGAAACGGACGATCATCTCGGCGGCCACCTCGGTGTCGAAGACGACCCCGGCGCGCCGGGCGGTGAGGTCGAGCTCGTTACCGACCGACGTGATCAGCATGTCCGCGATCTGCGGGTCGTTCAGCAACGGCAGTCCGGCCTTGTCGTCGACGAGCCGTCGTGCCACGGGATGAGTGCGCACGACCCGAATCGCCTCCACTATCCATTCGACAGCCCGGTCGAGCGGATCCTCGATCGCGTCGATCGCCGCGTGGAACGCCTCGACGATGTGACCGAGTTCCCAGGCGAAGGCCCGCTGGACGAGTTCCTCTTTGGTCGCGAAGCGACGGAAGACGGTGGCACGTCCGACTCCGGCCGACGCGGCCACATCGGCGACGGTCATGCGTTCCAGACCGTGATGGCTCAGGCACCCGATCGTGGCTTCGAGGATGGCGGCGTCGGTCGCGTCCACCTCGACGGACTGGCCGACGAGGGCGCCCATCAGCAGCGAACGAACCGGCGTGAGACTCATAGTTCAAGAACAGTATCACCGCTACGATGAGGCGGGAAGAGAATGCATTTATCACTCTCAAATCGCTTCTTTGCGGCACACGAATCGGACAAAAACGGCCGATGAATCCGTCGGCTACGCCGCCCGCAGATTCACCGGCCGAGGCCGCATATCAGCCGAAGAGATCGATTACCGGAGTATTCTCCGCATCGCTGGAGAAGAAGTAGGTCGCGGCGACTTCCATATGCTTGCGCCAATGTCTTTCGACGGCATCACCGTCACCCGCCTCGATGAGCTTTATGGTCTTGGCGAAGGAACGCAAGGTCTTCCCGAAGCGTTCGGGCATATTCCCTTTCTTGCCCAGCTCCTTCGCCAGTGACTGCTGGACATGGGTGTCGACGATATCGGCGAGGACCGCGCCCTGGACGGCCAGCGTCTTGTTCCCGCACCGCTGCATGATCAGCTCGTGGAAGCGATAACTCGCCGAGGACCAGGTGGATACGTCGGGAATCGCCTCGAAGCCGGCCTCGACGATCGCACGCAATCGGTCGAGCACCGTCTGCAGATCGGCGAGATCTTGTTCGGTCCGCCGCTCGGCGAGCATCCGGGCACAGACCGGTTCGGTCACCATCCGCGCCTCGTAGACATCCCGAATCGTGGTGCCCTGCAACTGGAGTAGCAAACCGACGTGACGCGCGGCCACCATGGGATCGGGTTCGAGTACACGCGCGCCGCCACGGGAACCACGGCGCACGACGTGCCGTACGCGATCGACGGCGCGTTCCGACCGAAGATCCGCAAGGCCCGCAGCGCCTTCTCGATGTCTCCCGCCAGCAGTGCACGAATGGCCCGACGCGGGACCAACGGGGTGGTGGTCGTCGAATTGCTTCCGAACACTACAACTTTCGCCTCATCCGCACCCGCCAGCGCCGAGCGCCAACCATCGAGCAGTTCGACAACGCCGAAGTAGTTCACCTCGAAGATCAGCCGCGGCCGGTCCGTCCCCGGCGCCGGCCCGACCCCCGCCGCGAGGATCGCGCCGTCGAGGCGCCCGTCCACCTCCGCGAGCACACCGTCGATCGCGGCGCGGCGCCCGGCCGCTGTCGACAATCGGCGAGCACTTGTGCGTCCTTCAATCGACGCCGACCACCGTATGGCCCCGCTCGCGCAACTGCTCCGCCGCCGCCCGGCCCATTCCGGACGCCGCCCCCGTCACCACTTACACACCCACCGCATTACCTGCTCCATTGTCCCGAGGCTCGATCGCAGACTCGACCCGGCGGCGGCCGGCCCGCACGTCACCGGTGCCGGACAGTGATTTATCCGACGACCCACTCGTCGAGTCCATCACGTCGCGGCGCAACGGATTCGCCCGGGTAGGCGGCGAGTTCACGCAATGCCGCGGTGATCTCGTCGGCACACTCGAGCGGCCCGCAATGTCCGGTGTCGAATTCGCGGAGTTCGATCAGCCGGGGCAGCGCCGAGGCGATCACCCGCGACCGGGCGGGCGGGGCGATCTTGTCCCTACTGCCGGCGATGACCAGGGTGGGGACGGTGAGCGAGCTCGGATCGAGCACGGTTACGAGATTCACCAGCATGGCTCCGTAGCCACCTCGGCCGCGCGCGGATGTGGCGGCGATCATGCGATCCAGCTCGCGTCCGACGCGCTGCGCGGCGACCGGCGCGAGCGCGATGTAGGACAGCATGCGCCGGCGCACCGGCATCCGGCGCGGCAGCGGAAGCCCGGCCAGCGGCACAACCGTGCGCGCCACGCGGAGGCGGGCGCCGAGTAGCCGTTGCGGGCCACGCAGGAATATCACGTTGTCGAGGATCTCGCCGGGCGTGGTGTTCACCAGGGCGACCGCGCGGGTACGGACGGCGACCTCGTCCGGATACCGGTTCGCCCAAGCCATGACGGCGATACCACCGAGGGAGTGTCCGGCGAGCACAGCGGGACGGTCGGCCGGGACGGTGGCGGACAGCACCGCATGTAGATCGTCGGCGAGGTGATCGAGGGTGTAGCGGCCACGACGCGGCGATTCGCTGCGACCGTGCCCGCGATGGTCGAAGGCCACCACTCGATACTCGCCGGACAACGCCGCGATCTGGTTACGCCAGAAGCCCAGCGCGCACAGCACGCCGTGCGCGAGCACGATCGTGGGCGCGCCCGCGGGGCCGTGGATCTCCACATGTATCCGAGCGCCGTCGGCGCTGCGGACCTGCCGCTCCTCCACTCGGCCGGGAGCGGAGACGGCAGGCGCGGACCGATGTCGCGAGTCCGCGGGCCGGCCCGCCCGACTACGCCGCGACCGCACGGTGTGCCTGTCGCGCGCGCCGCACGGCGCGTCGCGCCTGCGGGACCTGCCGGACGATCCGCGGCAGCCGCGGTAGGACGGTGCGCGAGAGTGCGGCCAAGGCGCCGAACGTGATTCGCCGGCCGCCCGTCCACCGCACCCCGAGCAGATCGCGCAGTTCGGGCGTCAGCAGGCCGGCGGTGATCAGTGTCAGCACCCGGCCCGCGATCGGACGCACGGTGTAGTTCCAGACCATCGCGTGGCGCAGCACCGGGATCATCGGCGGCGGTTTCGGGCTACCGACCACGGCCAGCACCCGGTCGGTGATGTCGGACCGTTCCAGCGTCGTGGCCGTCATCCGGTCGAACCAAGCGCAGAACGCGGCCCAGTCGGGAGGCATATCCTGCGCACGTACGCCGTAAAGCCTGCCGACCCGGCGCATTTCCAGGTAGAACTGTTCGACCTCGCCGGGCCGCCACCCGCGCCCCAGCACTTTCTGCTGGGTGTACACGCCGTGCACCAGGCTGGCGTGCACCCAGTGGAAGGCCTCCGGATTCAGCGAACTCCAGCGCGAACCATCGGGGTTGCGCCCCTTGATGTTCCGATGCAGATCGCGCAGTTTCCGGGCGGTGGCCAAGGCATCGTCCTGCCCGTAGACGACGCCCATGATCATGTCCAGCGTCCGTTCGGCGCGACCGTACGGATCGGACTCGAACACCGAGAATTCCCGGACCCCGGTGGCGACCACCGGATGGGCGACGTCGATCAGCAGACGGCGCGAGGCGCCCAGCACGAACGTCATTTCGCCGAACACCGACCATGCCACCGAGTCCGGCCCCAAGGGCACGAGCTCCTCGTCCGCTGCCGGCCGCTCCAGCGCAGCCTCCGCCTCACTCATGAGACTATTGGTAGCACGAAAGTCTCAGGTGGGACAATGGGCGAATGCCTCGCTCCTCCGTTCCGCTGACAAGCCTGTTCGGCCGCGCGATCGGAAAGGCTGTCAGCCATGCCCCCGTCGGCCCCGAGGTCGCGCGGGTGTACGAGGCGGCACTGCGAGCACTCGCCGAACGCGGCACTCAGGCGGCGACGATGGACGATGTCGCGGCCCGCTCCGGAATGAGCCGCGCCACCCTGTTCCGGCGATTCGGCGGGCGCGACGCGCTTTTCGAGGAGGCCGTCGCGCACACGCTGCACGGCTTCCTCGCGCAGATCACCTCGACATTCCTCACCGTCACCGATCCCACCGAGCGGATCGCCGAAGCTTTCGTCGCCTGTCTGCGCCTGCGCCGGCAACTTGTCGCGAACGACACCGGCACGCCGCACAGCGCCGAACTGCTCACCATGCTCACCGCCGGCGATCCGTCCCCGATGGAGATCGGGCACCGTTTCATCGTCGCCCGCATCCACGCCGGCCAGGCCGAGGGCACCCTGCCGCCCGGCGATCCCGACCTGCGGGCCGACGCGATCATCCGGCTCACGATGGGGTATCTCCTGCTGCCGCCCGCCGGCCACGACCTCGACGACGATGACGTGGCCCGCGACCTCGCCCGGCGCGTGATCGCCCCCATCGTCACCACCCCGATGCCCTGACCGGGCTCATTCAGCCTTTCCATCGAAAGCCACCACGGCGCGTGCGCCCCGCACGTAACATTCTGGCTCCGCACGTTGCCAGATGCGGCTTCAGCACGTGGACAAGACTTTTCGGAGGATCAGAGGGATGCGGACGCTCGTCAGAGGGTTATGGACAACGGTGGTGGCGCTACTGGCAGCGGCGGCGATGGCACCGAATGCGGGGGCGGAACCCTCCTATCCGGTGCAGTGGGATTTCCGGGCCGCCATCCCGACAATGCTCGATCAGACACTCGACGCGCACTGGCATCCGGCAGGTGCCAACGACCCGAACTGCCGACTCACCCCGCAGCACCCGAACCCCGTGGTCCTGCTCAACGCCACCGCCACCACCCAGTGGGCATACAACGCCGGCGCGCCGTATCTCGCCGATAACGGCTACTGCGTCTACACCTTCAATTACGGCAACATCACGCCGCTCCCATCCTCGCCGGTGCAGGGACTGGCCGACATCCGTAGTTCGGCCGAGGAGGTCGCACGCCAGGTCGACCGCATCCTGGACCAGACCGGAGCACACAAGGTCGACCTGGTCGGATGGTCACAGGGCGGCGGACTGCTCCCGCACTACTACATCGACTTCCTCGGCGGAGACACCAAGGTCGACAAGATGATCGGCCTCGCACCCGGCAATCACGGTTCGACCGGCGACATGCTCACCTACGTCCGCTATTTCATCCCGCCGTTCGGCGAGATGGCGTACCAGATCTTCGCCGCCCTCCTGCCCGCCTTCGCACAGCAGACCCAGTATTCGGATCTGGTCCAGCAGGTATACGGCAACGGCGATACCCGGCCGGGCCCGCACTACACGACGATCGTCTCCAAATACGATGAGATCGCCACCCCCTACACCAACGGCTTCCTCGACGGACCGAATGTCACGAATATCCTTCTGCAGGACGGCTGCCCGCAGGATCTGTCCGAGCACCTCGCCATCGCCTACAGCGAACGCGCCTGGCGCTACGTGAAAAACGCCCTCACCCCCGCCGAAGCCGAACCCGTGCCCTGCATGCAGGTCGACCCGTTCTACCCCGGAATGAGCGCGGGTCGCTGAGCGTCCACGGGTAGTACCCGGGTCGGCGCCGCCTCGTCATCGACCGTCCGGTGTCCGGCATCGACATGTCAGCCGAGGCGGCGCCACAGCCCGTACATGGATTACCGGGCAGCGCAACGCAACTCGGCGCGGACCGGGTCCACACACCCCCTGATGGCGCGACACGACCGAACCACGCCTCCAGCGGCGATCAACGTGGTCGACGAGTGCCCCGCGCCCGGCGACCGACAGTCGGCAGGCATCTGCCCCGCCGTCGAAGAAGCGAATTGCGGAGGTGGAACGGGCCGATGAGATATTGCGTACTCAGTACGTTCTGGCCGACGACAGGCGTGCGAGCTGATTCCGGAAGCTTCCCCGAAGGGCAGTCTCCGTGAACTCCGAGCGGACTGCGGGATCTCTGGCTACTCGGGTCTCCCAATGGAGACGAGCATCGTTCTTGGAGATCTTCTTCGCTCCATGCCCGGGAAGGGCCCGGTACGCGCCGGGTTGAGGGACGGGGCGGTGCATGAATGCCCAGCCGCCGGTCCAATCGATCCGCAACTGCAGGCGCGCACCGGGATAGAAGTCGAGCAGCCACCCTCGTCCGGTCAGCAGTGATCGCTCGCGGGACGGGACCTGCCGCGCGCGGCAGGTTGCCGCAATTTCAGGCGCGAGGCGGTCGAGAGCAATGATCACGTCGTGCCATGCCACAGGCACATCGGTCTCCGACGCAGACTTGTTCGATTGCGGCTCTGTTTTCGGTGTCTGCCAGGGAAGCCGCTGTCCGATCCCCACGGATGAAAACGCTCGCACGACTACCGCCATTTCTGCAACCGACGACACCGCGGAAACCAGGGGCGAACCGCTCTGTCCGGTCGATCGCGGTATCGGTGATGTCGCGCGTAGCCACACATACGAGAGCCCAGCCGGGCGTCGGCCGATAGTCCTGCCTGAACCGCCACCGGTGCGTACGTGAGATGTAAACGAGGCCGCGGGGTAGCCGAGCGGCGAGCGGAAGGAGTTCGACGCGAGTACATGGCGATGGCGCAGCAGCTGAGAGACCTTCTCGACGACCCGGGGCGTGGTCGCCATCGACACCACGGATCACCCTGCGGCGACATCACGCGGCCGTCACCGACGTGCGCATTTTCGCGGCGCAGGCTCGCCGCGCGAGGTCAGTCGTTGCGGAATTGTTCTGCCCGCTGATGCAGGCGCTCGGCGAAGGTGTCCGTCCACGCCGTGCTCCCGGAATCCTCACCGGAATCCGTGCGGCTGCGCCGCGGCGGCGGACCGGCGGGATCGGGACGCAGATCGCGGCGCGAGCGGGCGTGCAGCGTGACCAGCCGCACCGCCCAATCGAGATAGTCGGGCACGCTCATGCCCGCCTGATCGGCGGCCTCGCACAACGCGTCCCAGTCGGTGTCGTCCAGCGCCACCGATACTGTGATCTCCCTGCTCGCCATACCCGTCCACGGTAGACCTGCCGGGAAAACCCCGACGCGACACGAGCCGCACAGTATTCGCGACAGATGTTGCGGCTAAGTTGCCGATATGGTTCTCGCGCTCGACCCACCCGTGGTCGCCTCCGCGACCGACACCGGCCTGATCCTCGACTCGTCGGCATCACCATCGCCGACCCCCTCGGCCGCGGCGAGCCCCAGCTGCGACTACGCGACGGGACCACGATCATCCTGCCCGTATCACTCCGCGACTGGGCGATGACGATGCTCGTCACCCACCATCACCGCGCCGACGCCGAAGTCCCGGTTTTCCCCTGCCGCATCGAGTTCGGCGTCCGCGATGGCCACATGTATGCTCGCCCACTATCCGTCGACGAACACCACGACGTGCCGTAGTCACCACATGGTCGAAGGTCACTGCCTGCGAGCTCGGGTTCGGGCCACGGCCGTTGAGCCATTGCACATGTCGGGCCCGCGATGCGTACCTCACACCCCCAGTACGTCGGCCGTGTCGAATGGGCTCACGGTGTCCGCATCTCCAGCATCTTCGCGCGGACCTCGTTCTTGAGGATCTTGCCCACCTTCGAGCGAGGCAGCTCATTCCAGATCTCGATGTCCTTGGGCGCCTTCACACTTCCGATCCGTTGCTTGACGAAGGCGATGATGTCGTCGCCTGCGGTGTCGTGGCCGGCGCGGAGTTCGATTGCGGCGGTGACGCGTTCGCCCCACTTGGCATCGGGGAGGCCGACCACCGCCGAATCCTTGACCGCGGGATGTGCCGACAGGGCCTGCTCCACTTCCGCCGAATAGACGTTGAACCCGCCGGTGATGATCATGTCCTTCGCACGGTCGACCACGAACAGGAAGCCGTCGTCGTCCAGATAACCGATATCACCCGTGTGATGCCATCCGAAGGCGCTGCCCTCCGCTGTCGCCGTGGGGTTTTCGTGATAGCCGTCCATCACCAGCGGTCCGCGGACGACGATCTCGCCGCGCTCTCCGCGCGGAAGCAGTGTGCCCACCGCGTCCATGATGGCGACGGTGGTCAACGGCGTCGGCCGGCCCGCCGACGTGAGACGCTCGGTCGCCACCGATCCGTCCGGGCGGAAGTGGTCGGCCGGTGCCAGCGTGGCGATCATGTTCGGGGCCTCGGTCTGCCCGAACAGCTGACCGAGAACGGGTCCGATCCGATGCAGGGCCTCTTCGAGCCGGGTCGGCGACATGGGAGCCGCGCCGTACCACAGGCAGCGCAGTGATCCGAGGTCGCGGCTGTCGAGGTCGGGATGGTCGAGGACGCCGTAGACAACGGTCGGCGGGAGGAAGGCGTGGGTAATGCGATGCCGCTCGATCGACGCGAGGAATTCGCCGATGTCGGGCGCCGGCATGATCACGACTTCGCCGCCGAGGCTCAGGATCGGAAAGGTCAGCACGCCGGCGGAATGCGTCAACGGCGCGAGCGCGAGGTAGCGCGGCCGGTCGCCGAACGGGTAGCTCATCAACGTCAGCGCCGTCGAGGTCATCATGTTGTCCTCGGTGAGCCGCACACCCTTCGGCCGCCCCGTGGTGCCACCGGTGCCGGCCAGCATGCACAGGCCGCCCTCCGGCCGGCGCGTCTCGTCGGGTTGCGCGAGATGCTCGGCGAGCCAGTCGTCGTAGCGCATCGCCCACTCGAATTCGCCGTCGAGACAGACGAGCCATTCCAGGCGGGGCAGGTGGCCGCGGATCCGGTCGACGAGCCCGGCGAACTTCTCCTGGAAGAACAGCAGCCGGCATCCGAACAGGTCGAACAGCTGGCGGTTCTCGTCGGCCTCGTTGCGGGGATTGACCGGGCACCACACCGCGCCCGCCCGCGATATGCCGAATACGCAGGTGAGTGCGAGGGGGTCGTTGGCCGACAGCACCGCCACCCGGTCGCCCGCCTCGATCCCGGTGTGCTGCAGCGCACCCGCGATGCGGACGGATCGATCCTGGACCTCGCCGTAGCTGGCGGTCACGCCGCCGGTCGTGAGGCAGGGTTCCCCACGACCGAGCGACGCACCTTTGTCGAGATAATCTGCGAGACGCATCGTGGACCTCAGCGGTGCACGCTGACGATGGGATCGAGCACGAGCCCGAACGCGCGTAGCGTCCCGAGCAGTTCCCGGTGCCCGAAAGCCTGGCAGCTGGAAGCGAATCCGACGCGCCGCGGTGGGCCCTGCAGCAGTTCGGCGGCGGCGTGCGCGTTGAGCAGGGCCGTCTGCTTGTAGTTGCAGTTGCCGTGGATCACGCAGTGTGCGCGCCCGAGCGGACCGGAGGCGTACACCGAGTCCAAAGAGGTGTTGATCCGGGGGTTCTCCCGCGGCGGCATCTCGCTGCGAATCGCTGCCGACTGCTCGTCGATGATCCGGTACTTCTCCTCCTCCGACTTACCTTCCATCTGCTGCAACGCCGCGGCCACCAACACCGGAACACCCTGCATCAGTGGACGATTGAACACGCCACCCAGCGCGCGGGCGTTGGCGACGCGTGGATCGTTCTTGAACCACACCGGGTGTGAGGTGCCGCCCCAGGGCAGCGCCAGGCCGAGTTCGTGCTGTCCCGGCACGCTGACGGTGTAGAGCCCCTCCTCGGGAGGCCATTCGACGTACTCGTTCTGTTCCAGGTAGTACGCCTTGGCGAAGGCCGCGTTGGTGAGGATGGTGTTGGTCGAGGCCACGGTGGGATGGCCCTTCCAGAACACCTGGATGTCGAGGGTGTCGAGGCCGGGATTCTCCAGGCAGATGTTCGCGGCGATCTCACCGATCGAGTACATTTGCGCCAAGCCGGGCGTGAGAAGCAGTCCGCGCGAGGCGAAGTCGGCGCTGTACCGGTCTTGCGCGTCGATCATCCAGTTCTGCTCACCGTTGGTGTCGGTGTAGTGGGCGTCGATCTCCAAGCAGGCTTGCACTGCTTCGTGGCCGTAGCGAGCGAAGGGACCGACGGTGTTGAGCACGACATCCGCGCCTCGGAATGCCTCGGCCAGTGCGGCGGTGGTGTGCTCGACCTCGACGATCTCGTGGTCGACGGTGTCGATGCCCGGCACGGCCTCGACGGCGGCCTTGACGCGACCGTGGTCGCGACCGGCGGCGAGGAACGGAATGTTGTACTCGCGCAAATACTCACAGATAAGGCGACCGGTGTAACCGGAGGCACCGTAGACGACGACGCGCTTGTCGGTGGGCATGGCTGGACTCCTCTGAAGGTGGGGGGTGTCGGTGAAAGCTGTTGCGACGGTCGAAGATCCGGGCTACATCCCCATGCCTCCGTCGACGGGGAGGCCCGCTCCGGTGATGAATTTCGCCGCGTCCGAGACGAGGAAGACGACGGCGTCGGCCATATCGTCGACCTGGCCGAGGCGGCCGAGCGGCGTCAGCTCGGCGACGGCTTGCGCGGCGGCCTCGGGAGAGGGGAAGAGCCCGAGTTCGGCGCAGTCGACGGCGAGTTTGTTGCCCATGGCGGTCGGGGTCAGCGCCGGGTAGATGCAGTTGACCCGCACCCCGTAGCCGAGTTTGCCGGATTCGGCCGCGGCGACCCTGGTGAGGCGGTCGATGCCGGATTTTGTCGCCGAGTACATGCTGATGCCCGGGAACGCGATCGTCGCCGCCACCGACGCGATGTTGACCACCGCTCCCCCGTTGCCCGCCACACCGCCGGGGCGCATGGCGCGAAAGGCGTGCTTGATACCGAGGGCGGTGCCCAGCAGGTTGATCTCCATCATCTTCGATGTCGCTACGGGGTCGAGATCGACCAGCAGGTTCGTGACCTCGACGCCCGCGTTGTTCACGACGATGTCCAGTCCGCCCAGCGCCTGCACCGTGGTGGTGGTCGCGGCCTCCCACGCGGCGTCGTCGGTGACGTCGAACGCGATGAATTCGGCTTTCGCCCCTGCCTTCCGCAGCGCCTCGACGGCTTGCCGGCCGCCCTCGACGTCGATGTCGCCGATCGCCACCGAGGCGCCCGCCGCCGCGAGCGCTCGAGCCATGCCGGCCCCCAGGCCCTGTGCCCCGCCGGTCACCAGTGCGGTGCGTCCGGCCAGGTTGTAGCTCGTCATATCGATACCTCTTCGTCGAGATCCGCAAGCGTCGCGAACTTGCGAGCGTGATGTGGGAGACAGTCATCAGTCGATGTGTCGCAGGCCACAGTAAACAGAAATCTTGACACTCGTCAAGACTTTTCTTGACAGACGTCAAGACTTCCTTGGACACTCGTCAAAAGGACGCCGCACGGGCACCGCTACACTCACAGGACAGATATGACGTGACCCGGACAGGACTCAACGTGACGCAGGTCGCCGACCCCAAAGCCCGCGTGGAAGAACGCGCCCGCGACAAGTTCCAGGCGCGGCGCAACGAGCTGGCCAGGGCCACTCTGCACACGCTGGCCGAACTCGGTTACGCGCGCACGAGCCTGCGCGAGATCGCACAGAATTCCGAGTACTCGCACGGCGTACTCCACTACTACTTCACCGACAAACTCGACCTGATCGCCCACGCCGTACGCCAATACGAGGCCGTCTGCGTCACCCGCTACGACGAGGTCTGCGCGGCGGCCGAGAGTGCCGAGCAGCTGCGTACCGAGTTCGCCGCGACCTTCTTCGGGACCCTCCAGGCCGACGCGGCGATACACCGGCTCTGGTACGACCTGCGCAACCAGAGCCTGTTCGACGACTCGTTCCGCGCCGACGTCCTCGACATCGAGGCCCGCCGGGAGGAGATGATCTGGCGGGTCGTCTCACGCTACTGCGAACTTTCCGGCACGGAACCGGCGCTGACGCCCGCCACCGTCTACGTCACCATCGACGGGATCTTTCAGCGCACACTGCTGCACCACATCGCCGGCCGCGCAGCCGAAATCGACCGAGCCCGCGACCAGCTCGACGCGGTGTTCGCCCTACTGAGCGCACCGACCGGCCGAAACCGGAACGACGCGCCCTCACCACCGAAGTGAGACGGAACCGGCAATCCCACACTCCCCCGATCTCCGAATGAAGTAGCGCTCTGCGAGCCGAAAGGTTCTCGGTCCGTTGCGCTTTCGAGGGCGTGGGGGCCGGTTGTCATGGTTGGGCGAAGAACTCGCGGAGAGAGGGGGCGACGGCGGTGGGGTTGCCGCCGCCGTTGGTCTGGCTGGGGTCGGCGGGTGAGCCGTGGTCCAGGCCGGGCAGCGTCACGCGCCGGTTGTGCGGGAGGGTGGCGGCGAGGTCGTCGAGGGCGGGCATGAGGAAGCGCGGGCCCTTCTTCGTACCGGACATCAACAGCACGTCCTGGTCGATGTTCGCGAAAGTGGTTAGGTTGCCTGCCATTTGGCCCAGAATGACGCAATCCCAGCGCAGAGTGGGGGCGAGCGCGCGCATGGTCACGTCGCCGGGGCCGGATTTCTTGTCCTCGGCGGACATGGCCTTGTCGGTGAGGGCGGCGAGCAGGCCGCGGGGCATGACACGCATCGCCGCGGGGGCCAGATCGAAGCCGTACATGCAGGTGATCAGGGCCGCGCCGACCTTACCGGCGGCCATTTCCCGGTCGAAGCGGGGCAGCCAGTCGGTGTAGCGGGTCTCGTCGGCGCGTAGCAGGGCGGGCTCATAGAGGGCGATCTTGCGGATCTGCGGCAGAGTGCGGGCCGCCTCCAGGACGATCAGGCCACTGGAGCTGATGCCGAAGACCATGTCGGCGCCGGATTCCTGCACGACGGCGGCGAGATCGGCGACCTCCGTGCGAATTCCGTGGTCGGGCCGATGCGGCCCCGAGGCGCCGCGGCCACGACGGTCGGGCAGGTAGACGGTGAATTCGTCGGCCAGGGCCAGGGCGAGGCCGGTCAGGCTGCGCCCGGACTGGTTGCTGCCGTGCAGCAGGACCAGCGCCGGTCCGCGTCCGACGCGCAGATAGCCGATACGGGTGCCGTCCTCGGAGCGGACGGCACCGGGGGTCAATTCGGTGGCGAGCGAAGCGTTCATATCTCGAATAGTGTCACAGAGACTAGTGTCTTTGCAACTAGTCTTACTAGTTTCTTCGAAACTAGTTTCCTGGGCGCTTTCCATGTCGTGGATTCAGCAGACCTAACAGGAAAAACCCGGCGCCGACACGAGCCGCACACCGTGATCGCGGACAGGTGTCGCGACTAAGTTGCCGATATGGCTCTCGCGCTCGACCCACCCGTGGTCGCCTCCGCGACCGACACCGGCCTGATCCTCGACGTCGTCAGCATCACCATCGCCGACCCCCTCGGCCGCGGCGAACCCCACCTGCGACTACGCGACGGCACCACGATCGCACTGCCTGTACCGCTGCGCGACTGGGCGATGACGATGCTCGTCACGCACCACCACCGCGCCGGCGACGAAGTCCCGATCTTCCCTTGCCGCATCGAGTTCGGCGTCCGCGACGGCCACATGTACGCCCGACCCCTATCCCCCGCCGAACAGCACGACGCGCAGTAGCGGGATCGACGCCACCCACGGTCCGGTCGCCGCCACGGCGGCCGCCTTACGCCACGGCTCGTTCGTCACCGCCCAGCGTCCGGGTCAGCCGTGGACTCGCGATGCGCCGATCCGGTCGATACGGGCGCGCCCCCACGCTCCGAGCGGTGCCAAGGCGGCATTCAGCGCCGAACCCAGTTCGGTGAGTTCGTATTCCACGCGCGGCGGAACCTCCGGGAAGACGTTGCGGGCGATGATGTCGTCTTCCTCGAGTTCGCGCAGATGCTGGATGAGCATCTTCTCCGAGACACCGGGCAGCCCCCGGCGGAGTTCCCCGAATCGGCGGACGCCGTGCGCTTCCAGCTCCCAGAGGATGAGCGGTTTCCACTTGCCGCCGAGCACGTCCATGGCGGCGTCGATGCCGCAGAAGTATGGTCCGGATCTCTTCGCGCCCATCGGCACCCTCGCTACCTGTTCACACACCTGCTGGTAAGTATCCGACCGAATAGTAGGTACTTGTCGAATGAACGGCCTTGCCGCAGGGTTGATTCCAGCGCGCTGACCACAACGTTTCCCAGTTTCCAAGGAGTTGATCCGCAATGGCGGAACAGACGACAGTGACGGTTCTCGGGCTCGGCGCGATGGGCCGCGCACTGGCCGCGGCGTTCGTGCGAGGCGGCCACCCGACAACGGTGTGGAACCGGACCGCGGGCAAGGATGCCGACCTGATCGCCTCGGGCGCCACCCGCGCATCCTCGATCATCGACGCGGTGCGGGCGAGCGATGTCATCGTGACCGTGCTGCTCGACCATGCCTCGGTCCATGCCACGCTGGACCCGGTTGCCGGACAGCTACGGGGGCGGCAGCTGATCAATCTCACCAGTACCGCACCCGAAGAGGCCCGGGAGCTGGGCCGCTGGGCCGCCGCTCACGGCATCGACCATCTCGACGGCGGCATCATGGCGGTCCCGCAGATGATCGGCGGGCCGGGCTCGTCGGTTCTCTACAGCGGATCCCGCGCGGTATTCGACGCGCATCGCGTAGCTCTCGAATTGCTCGGCACCGCGGAATATTTCGGCGCGGACGCCGGTCTCGCCTCGCTGTACGACTTCGCCCTGCTGGCCGGGATGTACACGATGTTCACCGGATTCCTGCATGGTGCGGCCATGGTAGCCTCGGCCGGGCAGTCGGTCGCGGCGTTCTCCGATCGGGCCGCCGCATGGGCCAGTGCCATGTCGCAATCGCTGCCCGAGTACGGACGGATCATCGAATCCGGGGATTACACCACCGATCGGCAACATCTGGCCTTCCAGAAGGCGGCGCTGGACGCGATCGTGCGCGCCAGCCGCGATGCCGGCGTCGCCCTCGATATGGTCGCGCCGGTCAAGAATCTGATCGACCGCCAGGTCGCCGATGGGCACGGGGCACTGGCGTTCGCGCGAACCTTCGAAGAACTGCGATGAAATGGCTCGCCGGCGAGCTACTCACTGCGTTCGCGCCGGCGACAGGCGCGCGATCTGGTTCCGGAAGCTTTCCCGAAGAGCGGCTTCTGTGAAATCCGAACGGGCGGCGGGATCTCTGGCGACTCTGCTCTCCCAATGGAGACGAGCATCGTTCTTGGAGATCCTCTTCGCTCCATGCCCGGGAAGGGCCCGGTACGCGCCGGGTTGAGGGACGGGGCGGTGCATGAATGCCCAGCCGCCGGTCCAATCGATCCGCAACTGCAGGCGCGCACCGGGATAGAAGTCGAGCAGCCACCCTCGTCCGGTCAGCAGTGATCGCTCGAGGGACGGGACCTGCCGCGCGCGGCAGGTCGCCGCGATTTCAGGCGCGAGGCGGTCCAGGGCGACGATCACGTCCTGCCATGTCACAGGCGCGTCCGTCTCCGGCGCAGACTTGTTCGATTCCGGCTCTGCTTCCGGTGTCTGCCAGCGAATCCGCTGTCCGATCCCCACGGATGAACAGGTTCGCACGACTACCACCTTCCTGCAAGCGAGCAGGTTCGAAGTGGGGATCATGGAATAGGCCGGGGCAAATTGCCTGTTGATGGTCACGCGGAACGGCACAGCCCGAGGCGTGTCGCGTAGACGGCCGCGGCGGTCCGGTTGGACGATCCCGTGCGGCGCAGGATCGCCTCCACGTGGGTGGCGACCGTCGATGCGCCGATCCGCAGGGTGCGGGCGATCTCGGTGTTGGCCGCACCGTGCGAAAGCAGTTCCAGCACTTCGAGTTCCCGCAGCGTCAGTCCCGCCGGCGGCGGCACGGGGCGGTGCCGGACGAGGGTGCCACCGCGGACCGCGTCCAGGCGGACCTCGTGCACTTGCGCGCCGTGGATCACCGTCACCGCCGCAGGCCGGTCACGACCGATCAGGGCGGCGGCCAGGTCCGTGCGGGCGCCCGCGGTCAACGGGCGTGGGGTGCCGTCGCGATCGATGAGCAGGGCCTCCTCGCCCGCGCCGATCGCGATGGCGCCGCCGTTCGTCGGGCGCAGCGGATCGACCGCGGCGGCGAGCACGTCGGAGACCAGGGTGGTCAGCGGCAGGGTGTGCTCGTCGAGCGGGGTGTAGGTACTCAGGTTCAGCAAGCCGAGGTAGCGGCCGTGCGGGGAGTACAGGCAGTGGCTGAGCCCGTCGCGAAAGCCGTTGCGCCGGATGACGTCGAAGACGACGCCGCGCCGTCGCCGCCCGTCCACGTCGTGCAGCAGTACCGGGAGTCTGGTCTCGCGCAGTTCGTCGTACAGCTCCATGGCCGGCATGGCGTCGTTGATCAGGTCCAACGTCGGGGTGCTGTAGCCGAAATTGGTGTAGGTGGTGTGCTCGCCGGTCACCGGGTCCGGGATCGACAGCGCGGCATGGTCGTAGGGCACCACGCGGCGCAGCGCGAACAGCAGACGGCCGGCCTGCTGTTTGAGGGGTTCGCCCCCGGGTGATCCGGCCGCCGCGTCCCGGAGTTCGAGCGCGGCGGCGAGACGCGCACGCACCGCCGACTCGCTCATGCGGTCATGGTAGGTGCGCGGCTAGCGACTTGTCCGCGATTGCGCCTCCGCAATTCTGCCGATACGCGCTGTGATGTTCGCTCCTACCCTTCGCCCATCCTGCCCGCGAAGCACGAGGAGAAAATCGCATGGATGTCGCCGAATACGCCGCACACGACGCCACCGGCCTGGCGGAGCTGATCCGCGACGGTCAGGTCAGCGCGGCCGAGGTCTGGACGGCCGCCGCGACCGCCCTGGACGCGGTCGAGCCCGAACTGGCCGCCGTGGCGGGCGAGCGCTTCGACAAACCGCTCGACTACGACGAGTCCGGTCCGTTCGCCGGTGTGCCGTTCGCGCTCAAGGACCTCATCGCACACGCGGGCGGGGTGCCGAGCCGCAGCGGCAGCAGGCTGTTCGGTGCGGGTGTCGCCCACCCGGAGGACACCCATCTGGTGGCGCGGTTCCGCCGCGCGGGCTTGGCGATCGGCGCGATCACCCGCAGCCCGGAGTTCGGGTTCAATGCCACCACCGAAGCCCTCGCCTACGGCGGACCGAGCCGCAACCCCTGGGCCACCGACCGCAGCCCCGGCGGTTCCAGCGGCGCCTCGGCGGCGCTGGTCGCCGGCGGCGCGCTGCCGATGGCGCACGCCAACGACGGCGGCGGTTCGATCCGCATCCCCGCCGCCGCGTGCGGTGTGGTCGGCCTCAAGCCGAGCCGAGGGCGGACCACACCCGGCCCGGACTTCGCCGACCCGCTGCTGGGGCTCGGCATCGAATTCGCCGTCACCCGCACCGTGCGCGACAGCGCGCGGCTGCTCGACGCGGTGCACGGCGCCGAGCCCGGCGATCGCTATCTGCTGCCCGGCCCGGTGCGCAGCTACGCCGAGCACGCCGCCGCCGGTTCGCGCCCACTGCGAATCGCCGTCACCGCGACCCCGATGGACGGTGGTCGCGCCGTCGCCCCGGAATGCGTGGCCGCGGTAAAGCACGTAGCCGAGCGATTGGCCGAGATGGGGCACATCGTCGAGGAGGCCGCGCCGGAACTCGATGTGGCGGCCTTAGACAAGGCCAACCTCGACGCGTGGTGCAGTTTCCTCGCCGACGCCGTCCTGGGTGCCTCGGCGCAGCTGGGCGTGCAGGCGAGCCGGGAGCACCTGGAGGCGACCACGCTGGCGTGCGTCGAATACGGAAAGACGCTGTCCGCCTTCGACATCTACGCCGCCGACCGGGTGTTCAACCAGACCACCCGCGCGGTCGCGGGCTTCCTCACCCGCTACGACGTGCTGCTGACGCCCACGACCAGCGCGCCACCGATCCCGCTGGGTCACCTCGACGCCGATGACGCCTCGCTGAGCGCCCGCGAGTGGTACGACCGCATCTTCGACTACGGCAGCTTCACCGCGCTGTTCAACGTCACCGGTATGCCCGCCATCTCGCTGCCGCTGGCCGAATCCGCGGCGGGGTTGCCGATCGGAGTCCAGTTCGCCGGCCGCCACGGCGACGAGGCCACGCTGCTGGCGCTGGCCGGGGATCTCGAGCGCGCCATGCCGTGGGCGGACCGCCGTCCGCCCGTGCACGCGGGGCGGTAGCAATCACGGCAGCTGACCAATTTCAGTGGACAGTCATACACTGAATGGGTGAGCGATCGGCAGGAGGAGATCGAGGCGCTCGCCCGATTGGCCGGCGATGAACTAGGCGGTGCCGTCGATGGGATCGCCGCCGTACATCGCGCCGTCTCCGATCACGTTTTCGCTGCCGTGCGGCTGGGGGTCGGCCCGGCCGCACGTCCGGCGCAGGTGGTACACGACACCATCGCCGACAACGTGTACCGGATCGTCAGCGGTTCCGCGGTGGCGGCGGGCACGCTCGCCGGACATGCCGCGACGTTCTCCGAGGTGCCCACCCCGTCGCGCACGGTTTTCGGCTCCGGCTTGCTCGCGGCCCTGCAGGGGTTGATCGGCGACACTCTCGCCCAGCAGCGGCCGATTCTGGCCGCGCCCATGGCATTTCGGTTCGACGGCGACCCGGTGGAGCCGGAACGGCTCGTGGAGCACATCACGAACCCGAGCAGTCGAGTCGTGATCTTCCTGCACGGTCTCGCGGAAACCGAACACGCGTGGCGTCTCGGCGGCAGACCGACCTACGCCGAACGACTCGAGGCCGATCTCGGCTGCACATCCCTTCAGGTGCGATACAACAGCGGTCTGCACATTTCCGAGAACGCCCAGCAACTGAACGACCTGTTACAGCGCCTCGCCGAGCACTGGCCGGTCGAGATCGAACAGTTGTCGCTGGTCGGCCATTCGATGGGCGGGCTCATCGCCCGCAGCGCGTGTTTCGACGCCGCCGAGCAGCGACGTTCCTGGGTACGGCACGTGGGCCAGCTGGTCTGCCTCGGGTCACCTCATCTGGGAGCACCGCTCGAGCAAATCGTCCATTACCTCTCCGCAGCACTGGTCCGCGTCCCGGAGACCCGCCCCTTCGGACGGCTCCTACGCCGCCGCAGTGCGGGCATCCGCGATCTGCGCGATGGTTCACTCGTCGATCAGGACTGGGACGGTGTGGACGCGGATGCGTTGCGCCGCAAAGCGATCCGCGAGATCCCACTCCTCGAGGGCGCCGATCACTACTTCGTCACCGCGACCATAACTCGCAGCCCGCGAAATCCCCTGGGCCACTTGATCGGGGACGGTCTGGTGCTGACCACGAGCGGTTCGGGCCGGAATCGCGCCCGCCGGATAGGTTTCGACGACGACAACGGTCTGCACCTACCCGGCGCGAATCATTTCACGCTACTCAATCACGAGGCAGTCTATGAGGCATTGACCCACTGGCTGCGCGGCGAGCGCGAACAGAAGTCGCTTCGTCCAGGCTGACTTCGCCCGTTCGACCGATCACGCGTCATGTCCCACATCGGGATTCGGCTCCCGTTGTTCGGACACGATCCAGCGACCGGTTGCCGGAACCGCGCACAGGATGAGGATCAGCAGGCTCACCGCGATCGGCATGTACAAGAAGGCGAAGCCTCTGTTGACAAGTTGCACCACGCTCCCGACCAGCGCCGCCCCCGACGCGAGGATCAACAGGACTCGGCCCGTCCTCATGTACATCAGCAGCAGGAATCCTCCGACAATCCAGGCCAGTCCGATGACAGCGGCGACGATGCCCATGGCGAGCAGGTCCGAGGATGGGCTGATCTCGGTCGGCGCTTCGCGGGCCTGGTCCTCGATTCCGGCGATCGTGTAGAGAACCCACAGGATTCCGGCGATGCCGGCGAGCAGGCCTACTATCAGCGCTGTGATGGCTGCGGCGATGGCCGTCGCACCATGTGGCGCAAACGACTCCGGGTTTGCCTGCGGATCTCTCACACCACCGCCCCCTCATCGTTTCGGGTGAGACTACCTCGCGGTGCCGAGAGCCACGTGCCGTCGTGCACCTCGATGTCGCCGCGCCAGGATTTCGGCTCGACCGCCGTGACCGCACGTCAGTGCGAGTTCACCGAGCGTTTGCCCGCCGCTGAGCCGGTGTGCATCCGGCTGCCCTAGTTTCTGGCAAGGGTGGCCCGGCTGCCGCCCGGCGTGCACGTTCCGCAGGAACGGCAGAGATATGCCGCACCGGGGACAACCGGTTGCGGCCGAGCAGGTCCGGAGGATCAGTGAACGTGAAGAAGAGCAGCGCGCTCCTCGGCGTCGTCGCCGCGGCGGGCGTCCTCGCGCTGAGCGCGTGCGGCAGCGACGACAATTCCGCGGCGCCCGGCGGCGCGGCGATCAGCAAGGTCAGCGTCGACTGCGGCGGCAAGAAGGCGCTGAAGGCCAGCGGCTCGTCTGCCCAGAAGAACGCGATGGACCGTTTCGTCACGGCCTATCAGACGAACTGCCCGGACCACAATCTCGACTACACCTCCAGTGGATCCGGTGCCGGTCTCAACGACTTCTTCGGCGGCCAGACCGATTTCGCCGGCTCGGACTCCCCGCTCGACGCGGCCAAGGGCGAGTACGACAAGGCGCAGGCCCGGTGTGGTTCGCCCGCGTGGAACCTGCCGACCGTGTACGGCCCCATCGCGATCACCTTCAACGTGCCCGGCGTCGACCACCTCGCCCTCGATGGGCCGACGGCGGCCAAGATCTTCAACGGTCAGATCACCAAGTGGAACGACCCGGCGATCGCGGCGCTCAACACCGCGAGCACACTCCCGGATCTGCCCGTTCACGTCGTATTCCGCAGCGACGAGTCGGGCACCAGCGACAACTTCCAGCACTACCTCGACGCGGCGTCGAAGGGCGCCTGGGGCAAGGGCGCGGGTAAGAGCTTCGCCGGTGGTGTCGGCGAGGGCGCCAAGGGCAACGAGGGCACGTCGGCGGCGATCGGTCGTACTCCCGGCTCGATCACCTACAACGAGTGGTCGTTCGCCAAGGCGCAGAACCTGCACATGGCGAGCATCGTCACCGACGCCGCGGGCGGCAAGCCGGTCGATCTGAGCGTCGACTCGGCACAGAAGGCGGTCGCCGGCGTCAAGGTCAAGGGTCAGGGCAACGATCTGGTGCTCGACACCAGCTCCTTCTACAACCCGACCGACCCGGGCGCCTACCCGATCATGCTGGCCACCTACGAGGTGGTGTGCTCGAAGTACTCCGACGCGAGCACCGCCACCGCGGTCAAGGCCTTCCTCACCTCGGCCACCGACAACGGCCAGACCGGTTTGGACACAAGCGGTTACATTCCGATCCCGGATTCGTTCAAGACCAAACTCGGCACGGCGATCAACGCCATCTCCTGACCGTCTTCCGCAAGACGAGTGTGCCCGTGGTCCCGGCCGGGGCCCACGGGCACACTCGCTTGCGGTGGGGCGCGAAGCCGGTGGGCGAAGGCCAGGGCGCGCGGGCGGGCCCCGGGGGGGCCGGGGGCGCCGCGCCCGC
>NZ_LZML01000180.1:0-5194 GCF_001665695.1 Nocardia sp. 852002-51101_SCH5132738
GTGTGTTGTTTCAGATACCGCACAGTGGACGCGTAGCAGCTTTGTTGGTAAGTCCTCGGCCTATTAGTACCAGTCACCTCCATGCGTTACCGCACTTCCAGTTCTGGCCTATCAACCCAATGGTCTGTTGGGGGCCTTACCCCCTTAAAGGGGTGAGAAACCTCATCTTGGAACAGGCTTCCCGCTTAGATGCTTTCAGCGGTTATCCCTTCCGAACGTGGCCAACCAGCCGTGCCCCTGGCGGGACAACTGGCACACCAGAGGTTCGTCCGTCCCGGTCCTCTCGTACTAGGGACAGCCTTCCTCAAGTTTCTAACGCGCGCGGCGGATAGAGACCGAACTGTCTCACGACGTTCTAAACCCAGCTCGCGTGCCGCTTTAATGGGCGAACAGCCCAACCCTTGGGACCTACTCCAGCCCCAGGATGCGACGAGCCGACATCGAGGTGCCAAACCATCCCGTCGATATGGACTCTTGGGGAAGATCAGCCTGTTATCCCCGGGGTACCTTTTATCCGTTGAGCGACACCGCTTCCACATGCCGGTGCCGGATCACTAGTCCCGACTTTCGTCCCTGCTCGACCTGTCAGTCTCACAGTCAAGCTCCCTTGTGCACTTACACTCAACACCTGATTGCCAACCAGGCTGAGGGAACCTTTGGGCGCCTCCGTTACATTTTGGGAGGCAACCGCCCCAGTTAAACTACCCACCAGGCACTGTCCCTGAACCAGATCATGGCCCGAGGTTAGAGGTCCAATACGACCAGAGTGGTATTTCAACGACGACTCCACGAACACTGGCGTGCCCGCTTCACAGTCTCCCACCTATCCTACACAAACCGTACCGAACACCAATACCAAGCTATAGTGAAGGTCCCGGGGTCTTTTCGTCCTGCCGCGCGTAACGAGCATCTTTACTCGTAATGCAATTTCGCCGAGTCTGTGGTGGAGACAGCAGAGAAGTCGTTACGCCATTCGTGCAGGTCGGAACTTACCCGACAAGGAATTTCGCTACCTTAGGATGGTTATAGTTACCACCGCCGTTTACCGGGGCTTAAATTCTCAGCTTCGCACATTACTGCGCTAACCGGTCCTCTTAACCTTCCGGCACCGGGCAGGCGTCAGTCCGTATACATCGTCTTACGACTTCGCACGGACCTGTGTTTTTAGTAAACAGTCGCTTCTCTCTGGTCTCTGCGACCCAACCCAGCTCCGAGTGCAAGACTCATCACCAGATCGGGCCCTCCTTCTCCCGAAGTTACGGAGGTATTTTGCCGAGTTCCTTCACCACAGTTATCTCGATCGCCTTAGTATTCTCTACCTGACCACCTGTGTCGGTTTGGGGTACGGGCCGTGTACCAACTCACTAGAGGCTTTTCTCGGCAGCATAGGATCACTGAATTCACCTCAACCGGCTACGCATCACCTCTCAGGCACATGCTGTGCGGATTTGCCTACACAACGCCCTACAGGCTTACACCCGGTAATCCACCACCGGGCCCAGCTACCTTCCTGCGTCACCCCATCGCTTGACTACTACACCCAGGGTCCCATGCAGCCGCTTCAGGTCTCCCGAAGGAGATCCGTCCACATTTGGATGGTTAGCACAGATGATTCGCCATTGGGCGCGGATACACGGGTACGGGAATATCAACCCGTTGTCCATCGACTACGCCTGTCGGCCTCGCCTTAGGTCCCGACTCACCCTGGGCGGATTAACCTGGCCCAGGAACCCTTGGTCATTCGGCGGACGAGTTTCTCACTCGTCTTTCGCTACTCATGCCTGCATTCTCACTCGCGCAGCCTCCACAACTAGGTCACCCCGCTGCTTCCCTGGCTACACGACGCTCCCCTACCCACCCAGTCGACTGGCCCGAAGGCGATCTGTATGACTGAGTGCCGCGGCTTCGGCGGTGTACTTGAGCCCCGCTACATTATCGGCGCAGGATCACTTGACCAGTGAGCTATTACGCACTCTTTCAAGGGTGGCTGCTTCTAAGCCAACCTCCTGGTTGTCTCAGCGACCCCACATCCTTTTCCACTTAGTACACGCTTAGGGGCCTTAGCCGGCGATCTGGGCTGTTTCCCTCTCGACTACGAAGCTTATCCCCCGCAGTCTCACTGCCGCGCTCTCACACACCGGCATTCGGAGTTTGGCTGACTTCGGTAAGCTTGTGGGCCCCCTAGGCCATCCAGTAGCTCTACCTCCAGTGTGAAACACGCGACGCTGCACCTAAATGCATTTCGGGGAGAACCAGCTATCACGGAGTTTGATTGGCCTTTCACCCCTACCCACAGCTCATCCCCTCAGTTTTCAACCTAAGTGGGTTCGGGCCTCCACGACGTCTTACCGTCGCTTCACCCTGGCCATGGGTAGATCACTCCGCTTCGGGTCCATGACATGCGACTCAAACGCCCTATTCGGACTCGCTTTCGCTACGGCTACCCCACACGGGTTAACCTCGCCACACACCGATGACTCGCAGGCTCATTCTTCAAAAGGCACGCCATCACCCCACGACGAATCGAAGGCTCTGACGGATTGTAAGCGCACGGTTTCAGGTACTATTTCACTCCCCTCCCGGGGTACTTTTCACCTTTCCCTCACGGTACTAGTCCGCTATCGGTCACCAGGGAGTATTCAGGCTTACCGGGTGGTCCCGGCAGATTCACAGCAGATTTCACGGGCCCGCTGCTACTCGGGTGCCTGCTACAACAGAGAACACGTTTTCGTCTACCGGACTCTCACCGTCTACGGTTGGCCGTCCCAGACCAATTCGACTAACGCGATCTTTTCTGACTGTCGCCCAGATCGGCAGATCTGAGAAAGCAAGTCCCACAACCCCGGCTATGCAACGACTGCCGTCTATCACACACAACCGGTTTAGCCTCTTCCGCTTTCGCTCGCCACTACTCACGGAATCACTATTGTTTTCTCTTCCTGTGGGTACTGAGATGTTTCACTTCCCCACGTTCCCTCCACACCGTCTATATATTCAACGGCGGGTAACACGACATCACTCGTGCTGGGTTTCCCCATTCGGAAATCCTCGGATCTCAGCTCGGTTGACAGCTCCCCGAGGCTTATCGCAGCCTCCTACGTCCTTCATCGGCTCCTGGTGCCAAGGCATCCACCGTACGCTCTTACACACTTACTAACAAAGATGCTCGCGTCCACTGTGCAGTTCTCAAACAACACACCCACCCGGATAGGACATCAGGACTTACCGGCAAAGCCAGCAGTTTCTCAGAAAATCCGAGCAAGTCGTATTTTTTGCCTGGAAAGAACGTCTGTTCTTTCAGGACCCAACAGTGTGTCGATTACATCCCCGAACCCGAAGCACTCGGGCTCCGGGCATCGTCGAGGCGCATGTCAGTGTTCCACCCATGAGCTTCCGCCGGCCTACATGTGAGGCCGAAACGGTCTCTGCCAGAACAACTTCCAACCTGTGTTGGCATGCCTGGAGAAGTGCTCCTTAGAAAGGAGGTGATCCAGCCGCACCTTCCGGTACGGCTACCTTGTTACGACTTCGTCCCAATCGCCAATCCCACCTTCGACGGCTCCCTCCACAAGGGTTAGGCCACCGGCTTCGGGTGTTACCGACTTTCATGACGTGACGGGCGGTGTGTACAAGGCCCGGGAACGTATTCACCGCAGCGTTGCTGATCTGCGATTACTAGCGACTCCAACTTCACGGGGTCGAGTTGCAGACCCCGATCCGAACTGAGACCGGCTTTAAGGGATTCGCTCCACCTCACGGTATCGCAGCCCTCTGTACCGGCCATTGTAGCATGTGTGAAGCCCTGGACATAAGGGGCATGATGACTTGACGTCGTCCCCACCTTCCTCCGAGTTGACCCCGGCAGTCTCTCACGAGTCCCCGCCATTACGCGCTGGCAACATAAGATAAGGGTTGCGCTCGTTGCGGGACTTAACCCAACATCTCACGACACGAGCTGACGACAGCCATGCACCACCTGTACACCAACCACAAGGGGGGCCGTATCTCTACGGCTTTCTGGTGTATGTCAAACCCAGGTAAGGTTCTTCGCGTTGCATCGAATTAATCCACATGCTCCGCCGCTTGTGCGGGCCCCCGTCAATTCCTTTGAGTTTTAGCCTTGCGGCCGTACTCCCCAGGCGGGGTACTTAATGCGTTAGCTACGGCACGGATCCCGTGGAAGGAAACCCACACCTAGTACCCACCGTTTACGGCGTGGACTACCAGGGTATCTAATCCTGTTCGCTACCCACGCTTTCGCTTCTCAGCGTCAGTTACTTCCCAGAGACCCGCCTTCGCCACCGGTGTTCCTCCTGATATCTGCGCATTTCACCGCTACACCAGGAATTCCAGTCTCCCCTGAAGTACTCTAGTCCGCCCGTATCGACTGCAAGCTTGCAGTTGAGCTGCAAGTTTTCACAATCGACGCGACGAACCGCCTACAAGCTCTTTACGCCCAGTAATTCCGGACAACGCTCGCACCCTACGTATTACCGCGGCTGCTGGCACGTAGTTGGCCGGTGCTTCTTCTACAGGTACCGTCACTTGCGCTTCGTCCCTGTCGAAAGAGGTTTACAACCCGAAGGCCGTCATCCCTCACGCGGCGTCGCTGCATCAGGCTTTCGCCCATTGTGCAATATTCCCCACTGCTGCCTCCCGTAGGAGTCTGGGCCGTGTCTCAGTCCCAGTGTGGCCGGTCACCCTCTCAGGTCGGCTACCCGTCGTCGCCTTGGTAGGCCATTACCCCACCAACAAGCTGATAGGCCGCGGGCCCATCTCGCACCGATAAATCTTTCCACCACAAACCATGCGATCCGTGGTCATATCCGGTATTAGACCCAGTTTCCCAGGCTTATCCCAGAGTGCGAGGCAGATCACCCACGTGTTACTCACCCGTTCGCCGCTCGTGTACCCCGAAGGGCCTTACCGCTCGACTTGCATGTGTTAAGCACGCCGCCAGCGTTCGTCCTGAGCCAGGATCAAACTCTCCGTTGAAGACTCTAGATTTGCCACCGAAGCAGCCAATCAGAAGTATCTCGAACCAGAGTCCGAAAACCTAACTTAAACGCCAGCCGGAAAATTAGCTGACAAAAATGTCCGTCACCCTCACGGGGGGAGGATGAACGGAACCAAAATAAATATTTGGCACTGACATTCATCGACACACTATTGAGTTCTCAAAGAACACACGCAC
>NZ_LZML01000181.1:0-88424 GCF_001665695.1 Nocardia sp. 852002-51101_SCH5132738
CTCATCCCCCCCCGGCGGGGGCCGCCGCCCAGCTCTCGTAGCGCCAGGCCCCCGTCGTCCATCCGCCCGCGGGCGGGGCGGGGGTCGCGGCCCCGTCCGGCGCCGCTGTTAGAGTTCAAGTGTTGTCTGCCAACCAGTCTGCCCCGTTGTCGTGGCACAGGACCGGCCCTGCCCTGTAGGGCACCGGTATGTGCCGAGGTGACGGAAGTGGGCGTGACCCCGTGTCGTCAGCCAGGAGGATCTGTGCTTTCCGCCTTCGTGTCGGCCTTCCGGACCCCGGACTTGCGGCGGAAGATTCTCTTCACGCTGGGCCTGATCGCGCTGTACCGCGTCGGCGCCTCGCTACCGTCGCCCGGAGTCGACTACAAGGCGATCCGCCATTGCATCGACGTCGTCTCCGGCGGTGACAATGCCGGCATCTACCAGCTGATCAATCTGTTCTCCGGTGGTGCGCTGCTGCAGCTGTCGGTGTTCGCGATCGGGATCATGCCCTACATCACCGCGAGCATCATCATCCAGCTGCTGACGGTGGTCATTCCGCGGTTCGAGGAACTGCGAAAAGAAGGCCAGTCCGGCCAGAACAAGATGACGCAATACACGCGTTATCTGTCGATCGCTTTGGCGATTCTGCAGGCCACCGGTCTGGTGGCGCTCGCCTCGCGCGGCCAGCTGCTGCGCGGCTGCCCGGACGAGATCCTGGCCGACACCAGCATCTTCGGCTTGATCATCATCGTGCTGGTGATGACCGCCGGCGCGGCGCTGGTGATGTGGTTCGGCGAGCAGATCACCGAGCGCGGTATCGGCAACGGTATGTCGCTGCTGATCTTCGCCGGTATCGCCGCCCGCATCCCGAGCGAGGGCAAGCAGATCCTCGACAGCAAGGGCGGTCTGATCTTCGGGCTGGTGTGTGTCGCCGCCTTCGTGGTGATCGTCGGCGTGATCTTCGTCGAACAGGGCCAGCGCCGAATACCGGTGCAGTACGCCAAGCGCGTGGTCGGCCGCAAGATGTACGGCGGGTCGTCGACCTATCTACCGCTGAAGGTCAACCAGGCCGGCGTGATCCCGGTGATCTTCGCGTCCTCACTGTTGTATCTGCCGAATCTGGTCGCCCAGCTGACCCAGTCCTCCAACTCCGACAGCTGGTGGCAGAAGATCATCCAGAAGTATCTGGTGAACCCGGGTAACCCGGTGTACGTCCTGATCTACTTCGCGTTGATCGTGTTCTTCACCTACTTCTACGTCGCGATCACCTTCAACCCGGAGGAACGCGCGGACGAGATGAAGAAGTTCGGTGGCTTCATTCCCGGTTACCGTCCGGGTAAGCCGACCGCCGACTATCTGAACTATGTACTGAGCCGAATCACCCTCCCCGGTTCGATCTACCTCGGTGCTGTTGCCGTACTGCCCAACCTGCTGTTGCACATCGGTGCCGGCGGTGGCGGTTCGAACTTCCTGCCGTTCGGAGGCACGTCGGTGCTGATCGTCGTGAGCGTCGGCCTCGATACGGTCAAACAGATCGAGAGCCAACTGATGAACAGAAATTACGAAGGGTTCCTCAAGTGAGACTCGTACTGCTCGGACCGCCGGGTGCCGGTAAAGGGACACAGGCCGAACTGCTGTCGGACAAGCTGGGTGTTCCGCACATCTCCACGGGGAATTTGTTCCGTGCGAACATCTCCCAGCAGACCCCGCTGGGTCGCGAGGCGCAGAAGTACCTCGACGCCGGCAACCTGGTGCCCAGCGATGTGACCAACCGCATGGTGGAGTCCCGCATCGCCGAGCCCGACGCCGTCAACGGATTCGTGCTCGACGGCTACCCGCGCACCGTCGACCAGGCCGAGGCCCTGGAGAAGATGCTCAAGGAGTCCGGTCACGCGCTGGACGCCGTGATCAGCTTCGAGGTGGCCACCGATGTGGTGGTCGAGCGGATGCTCGGCCGGGGCCGCGCCGACGACACCGAGGAAGTCATCCGCAACCGGATGCAGGTGTACCGCGACGAGACCGAACCGCTGCTGCAGCACTACGACGGCCTGGTCGTCTCGATCGACGGCGTGGGTGAGGTCGACGAGGTCAACGCCCGCGTGCTCCACGTTCTGGGTCGCTGAGGCGAATGGTTTTCGGCCTCAAGCAGAAGAAGGTGGTGCCGTTCCGCACCGCCGGTGAGCTCGATGCCATGGCCGCGGCCGGCGCGATCGTCGGCCGTGCGCTGGTTGCCGTGCGTACGGCCGCCAAGCCCGGGGTGTCGACCTGGGAATTGGACGAGGTCGCCGAGCAGACCATTCGCGAGGCGGGCGCCGTCCCGTCCTTCAAGGGCTATCACGGCTTCCCGGGATCGATCTGCTCGTCGGTGAACGACCGTGTGGTGCACGGGATTCCGTCGAAGGACGAGGTGCTCGCCGAGGGCGATCTGGTCTCCATCGACTGCGGCGCGATTCTCGAGGGCTGGCACGGCGATTCGGCGTGGACGTTCGGCATCGGTGAGGTCATCGAGGCCGATCGGCTGCTCAGCGAGGCCACCCGGCTGTCGATGGACGCCGGTATCGCGGCCATGCTGCCGGGCAATCGCCTGACCGACGTCTCGCACGCGATCGAGCTGGGGACGCGCGCCGCGGAGAAGGAGCACGGCCGCGCCTACGGCATCGTGGACGGGTACGGCGGACACGGCATCGGCCGCCAGATGCATATGGATCCGTTCCTCGCCAACGAGGGCGCACCCGGACGTGGCCCGAAACTCGTGGTCGGTTCGGTGCTGGCGATCGAGCCGATGTTGACTCTCGGCACCACGGAAACGACTGTGCTGGACGATGATTGGACCGTCGTCACCACCGACGGCAGTCGCGCCGCGCACTGGGAGCACACGGTAGCGGTCACCGAGGACGGTCCGCGGATCCTGACCGTTCGACCCGAATAATACGTTTCGCGACGCACCCGTGGCCTCGTCGGCGCGGGTGCGTCGTGCTGTCTGGGGTGTTACGCCGTGCGTCCCGTCATGGTGGTGAGCGGAACCACGCCGGTCCAGCCGCACGGGCGGTCGCAACTGGCGACGACGGTGGGCGCCCCGGCGAAATCGGCGGAAGCCCTTGCGGGATAACCGCATTCGGGACATTTGCCGAAGTAGTCGAGAACCTCGTGCATTCCGGGGTTCATGGCGATACTGCGTTCGGTCACGGGCCCTCCTCACAGTCGGCGCACGGCGTCGAGACCGCACGTGGTGATGAATATCTGCTGGTCGAGAACCTAACTCTCGGGCCGGTCCGATCGTTCCGTTCCGGGTGGCGCATTGGACATCTCACAAGCGGTGCGGCGAGGCGCTGCGGGTGTGCCACAGCTACCCGGCGCCGCCGTCGCCCGCCCCGGCCCGGGTGCACGGCGGTAGCCGACACTGAATTTCCTTGGGCGCCACCGGATATTCAATCTGGTGTGCTGTTGTTGCTACTGCGCGCGTCGACGGTGGAGGTGGCAGTGGTCAACGAACGGCTCCATGCCGACATGATGACGGTGCTCGAGGGGCTCGACGAGCAATTGCGCGGCATCGCCGAGATCCAGTTGCGACGCTCCCGGCTGACGGCCACGGCGAACACCTGTGAGCAGCGAATCCAGGTGACCGTCAATGCCGACGGACTGCTCATCGACACGAAGTTCGCCGACGATATCGCGGATCTGACCTACGACGAGATCGCCGCGGGGATGACCGCGGCGGTGCAGCAGGCCGCGGCGGAGGTGCTGCGACTCGGCGCCGAACTCATGCAGCCGCTGCGCGAGCGGAAGCTGCAATTGCCGAAATTGTCGGAATTCGTCGAGGGCGCACCGGATCTCGGGCAGATGATGCCGACCGCGCCACCGGCGCCGACCCGGATCGAGGATTATCGCGACGTCCCGCCCGCGCATCCGGTGGACGGCAGCGCGCACCGCTCGATGGTGTCCGACGAGGACTGATCCCCCGTGAGCCTGTACCTGCCCCCGCCCGTACGTCCGATCGCCTGGGTTGCCGGCGCCAGCTGGCCCGACGGTGACGAAGACAAGATGTGGGCGGTTTCGCGGGCCTGGGAGCAGGCGTCCAAGGATCTCGCGGCGCAGGTTCCCGGTATCGAGAGCGCGAAAACGGCAGCGATGGCGGCATTTCCGGCCGGGGATGCCGCCGATCAGATCGGCAAGTTGTTCGATGCCTTTCTGCAAGGTGACCAGTCGCTCGCGACGCTGGCCGAATCGTTCAAGACCATCAGCGATTCGACCTTCGACGTCGGTACCGAACTGCAGTCGGCGAAGATCAACATCATCGTCTCGCTGTGCATTCTGCTGGTCGAGATCGCTTGGGCGTGGCTGTTCCCGCCGACCGCGCCGGCGGTGGAGGCCGCCGCGATCGGCACCACCCGATCGATCGTGAAATTCATCGCCGACGCACTGCAGAATGCGCTCGAACGTGCCTGGGCGAAACTGGGATTCGCCACCCGCGGCGAACTCAACGGCGCCTCGCGGTACTGGTTCAAGCACATCCTCTCCGCCGATACCTGGAAGGGGATGAAGGGACAGACCTGGAAGTACAAGGCCAAGACGATTCTGCCCACGGCCAAAGGCATGGGCGTGTATACGCTGAAATTCGGTGAGGGCGCGCTCTGGGCTCCGGTGACCAACGCGATCGTGCAGGGCGCACAGATCGCGGACGGTAAGCGGCACGGATTCAACTGGAAGGAATTCGGCGCGTCCTGGGCGGCCTCGGCGTTGAGCACCATTCCCAGCCGCGAACTCGGCCGGTACATGGGCTTCGGGATCGGCAATCTCGACAAGAAGTTCGGCGGTGCGATCACCAATATGCCGTTCCGGTCGGGAATGTTCCTGCAAGGCGCGACGATCGGTGCCACGGCCGGTGTCTTCGGCAACATATTCGGCAATATCGGCGCGGGTGCGGTGACCGGTGATATCGCGGGCGCGTTCGCGGGACCGGAAGGCTGGGTAGGTAGTGCGGCCCGCGGCGGAATGGTCGGCGGTATGCGCGGTCTGGGAACGAAGACGACCACCAATACCGAGGGCGACCCGAGATTCAACCTCTGGATGAATGCGAAGGCGCCCTGGGCCCCGCCGAAGACGCCACCCACGAACAATCCGCTGACGCCGCGACCGGTGCCGGGACAGAATGAGGCGGCGTCTACGACGAATACCTCGACGACGAACGGCGGAAACCACCAGCAAGGTGGTGGTTTCCGGGATCCGTCCGATCCGAATTACATGACGCCGTCGCGTCCTGCGCCGCAGCCACCAGTGAACGGCGGACAGGGGGGCGGTGGTTTCCGGGATCCCTCGGATCCGAATTACATGGTGCCGTCGCGCCCGGCCCCTGCACCGCCGACGCACGCAGCGGGGGCGGGCGGACAATCAGGAACGGGCGGAACGCATTCGGGCCCAGCGGGTTTCGGTGGACCGCATCAGTCGACGTCCATAGCGGGTGGTGGTTTTCGGGATCCGTCGGATCCGAATTACATGACGCCGTCGCGTCCTGCGCCGCAGCCGCCGGTGAGTGGTGGGCAGGGTGGTGGTGGTTTCCGTGATCCGTCGGATCCGAACTATATGGTGCCGTCGCGTCCGGCTCCTGCGCCGCCGGTGAACGGCGGGCAGGGCGGTGGTGGTTTCCGGGATCCGTCGGATCCGAATTACATGACGCCGTCGCGTCCGGCGCCGCAGCCGCCGGTGAGTGGTGGGCAGGGGGGCGGTGGTTTCCGTTCGCCCTCGGATCCGAACTACATGGTGCCGTCGCGTCCGGCCCCCGCCCCGCCGGTAAGCGGTGGTGACGGATCGGTGCCGCATCCGATCGGCAATTCCGCGGGCGCGGCCCCCGGCTCTCGCCCGGCGCCTGCTATCAACGCTGCGCCGGTGGGGAATTCGAGCAATCCGCCGAATTTCTCCCGGCCGTTCACGCAGCCGGGTGCGTCGGGGGGCGGGCCGGTGAGCTCGTCGTCGGCGCCGGTTCACGCTGCGCCGGTGGGGAATTCGACGGGCAATCCGAGTGGCCCGCCGAACTTTTCCAGACCGTTCACCCAGCAAGGCCCTCCGACTGCCCCGGTGTCGAATCCCTCCACCGGAGGGCAGGGCGGTGGTTTCCGGGATCCGTCGGATCCGAACTATATGACTCCGTCGCGTCCGGCGCCGCAGCCGCCGGTGAATGGTGGGCAGGGCGGTGGTGGTTTCCGGGACCCGTCGGATCCGAATTACATGACGCCGTCGCGTCCGGCTCCTGCGCCGCCGGTCAACGGTGGGCAAGGTGGCAGTTTCCGGGATCCGTCGGATCCGAACTATATGACTCCGTCGCGTCCGGCGCCGCAGCCGCCGGTGAATGGTGGGCAGGGCGGCAGTTTCCGCGACCCGTCGGATCCGAATTACATGACGCCGTCGCGTCCGGCGCCGGCTCCGCCCCCGCCCGCTGACCCGGATGAGCCGAAGGATCCGGGGAGGCCGTTGGGGCCGGGCAAGGATTATCGCGCGAAGTCGCGGCCGAAGAAGGTGCCGGACATCGGTCCGATGCCGGCGCACTACGACGCCCCGGACGCACCGGGCGAGCAAGCGTGGCTGGACGCGGCCGATCCTCCGCCCGCGCCGCGCGCGGCGGCGTCGGACGATCCGGGCGCGAGCGACCCGGGTGGGGGCGACCCGAATGTCGACAAGCCGTTCCAGATGTAGGCACACAGGTAGGGACTGACAATGGCGGAGAAGATCGAGGTGGATGTCGACGCGCTGACAAGAGCCGCCGACCTGCCCGAGGAAGTCTCACACAAGGTTCGGGGCGTGATCGATACCCTGCACAGCACGCTGGCCGGAATCGAGAACGACTCCGCCAACCAGCCGTGGGGAAACGACAAGTCCGGCAAGAAGTTCGCCGACGGCGACAAGGGATACAAGGCGACGCGGACCAATATGGTCGACGGCGGCTACAGCATGGCCGATGCCCTGTTTCAATTCGCCGAGGGTGAGCGGTCGGCCGCCGACCAGTTCAGAGCCGCCGAACAAGGTTCGACCCAAGGCCTCGGAGGCTGATCATGACGTTGCCGAATGCGGATACCACCGAATGGACCCAAATTCTGGGTGCGGCGAATGCCGGTGTGCTGCAGTTCGATACGAAGGACATCAAGGCCGCCACCGATGCCGCGGCGCAGCTGATCGCCAATCTGGAAGCCCTGGCGCAATCGGTCCACGACACCCGCGCGCACGAGGTCGGCGCCTTCAGTATTCTGCAGTCCAGCCGCGATCTGGCCGGTGTCTACAGCAATCACGGTGCGGCACTGTACAACTCGCTGATGACCCATGCGAATGTGGTCCGCGATCAGTTCGACACCTTCGTCGCCGCGGGGAAGACCTTCGCGGCGCACGAGCACAGTTCGACGTTCAATTTCGACACGCTGGCCAAACCCAAGGACGTCACCAGCAATGTGACGCCGCCGAAACTCTCCTCGAACGGTGGGAGTCTGGTCGCCGACCTCAATCAGGATCTCGTCGACGACAGCTGGTCGATGCCGAGTTTCCCGGAGGCGATCCAGGGTTACGGCGGTAAGACCGATTCGGTCACCATCAATATCGAGAACCCGGACAGTCTGGACTGGGACCAGATGATCCAGCTGGGGCAGACGATTCACGCCCAGCCGCCGATGGATCTGTCCGGATTCTGGGATTCGATGTCGAAGCTGCTCTCCAGCAATATGGCCACCTACGCGGACCAGATCGCGAAGTTGCAGGCCAGCTGGACCGGTACGTCGTCGGCCGCGGCGGTGACCGCCGTGCGCAATTACAAGGACAGTACGCAGGATCTGATCGACGCCATCAAGGTGACCGGTGCCAGTCTGCGGTACACCAGCGACTGGCTCGAGGCCACGCGCAAGTCGATGCCCACTCCCGGACAGCCGGAGAAGACGGGCTGCAAACATCACCACACCGACGAATACCGCGCGAATTACAAGAAGTACTACGCGGAACCGATGAAATCGACGATCTCGACGATTCCGACGATCGCCATCCCGGGCCAGGCGAGCGGTGGTAGCACGTCGGGTAGTGGATCCGGGTCGGGCAGCGGCTCGGGCTCGGGCTCGGGTTCGGGCAGCGGGTCGGGGAGTGGTTCGGGTTCGGGCTACGGCAGTGGTTCGGGCTATGGGAGCGGTTCTGGATACGGCAGCGGTTCGGGCTACGGCAGCGGTTCCGGATACGGGAGCGGCTCGGGTTACGGCAGCGGTTCCGGTTACGGGAGCGGCTCGGGATATGACAGCGGTTCGGGTAACGGCTCCGGCAGCGGCTCGGGTTACGGCAGTGGGTCGGGCTATGGCAGCGGATCCGGGTACGGCAGTGGGTCGGGTAGTGGCGCCACATCGCAGCAGCTGCAGGAGGCCTACCAGCAGGGCTACCAGGTCGGCTACGAAGAGGGTTCGCACAGTTCGGGTTCCGGCAGTGGCTCCGGCTACGGAGGCGGTTACGACAGTGGTTCGGGCTACGACAGTGGTTCCGGTTACGGCGGCGGATCCGGTTACGGCAGTGGCGACGGCTACGGGAGTGGCCAGGGCTACGGCAGCGGCCAAGGCTATGGCAGCGGACAGGGCTACGGCAGCGGTTCCGACTACGGCTCGGGCTACGGCGGTGGCGCGGGCGGCGGTTACGGAGGTGGTACGGGCGGCGGTTACGGCAGCGGATCCGGGGCGAGCTCGGGTTCGGGTCGCACCGGCAAGAGTTCGCCGATGCCGAGCAACTACGACAGCATGCCGGGCAGCGGCGAGTCCAACCAGCAACTACCGAATCTGAGCGACCTGCTCAATTCCGCCGGACTCGGCGACACCGGCGGATCCTCCGGCGGCAGTTCCGGTCCCAGCAGCACGCCGTACTCCGGTCCGACCGGCAGTGGCACCGGCTCGTCGACCGGCACCGGATCCACCTCGGGGACGGGTTCGTCGTCGATTCCGTCGAGTCTCGGTAAGACCCAGCAGTCCGGGGCGGGCGCGGCCAAGAACGGTCAGCAGCAGCTGCCGTCACTCGACGATCTCCTGTCCGGCCTTGCGGGAGAACAGAATACGGAGGCCGGAACCGGCACCACCGGCGACAGCGCCGGTCGGACGGTGCCGTCCTTCGGTAATTCGGCGACGACGGGAAGTGCGAATCCGCTGGAGTCGCTGCTGTCCGGCGGGACGGGCAACTCGAATCCGCTCGCGTCGCTGCTCGGAGGGAGCGCAGGTGGCACCAATCCGCTCGAATCGCTGCTCTCGGGCGGCGAACAGGCACTGAACCAGCTCGGGCAGACGGCCCACGACAGCCTGTCCGGCTTGGGGCAACTGCTCTCCGGCATTCCTGGGTTCGATCAGTTGCTGGCGAGCAATCCGGATCTGCGTCATCTTCTGTCCGGTATCCCCGGTCTGGACCAGTTGGTCTCGGGATCGACCGGGGTGGATCAACTGCTCTCCGGCAATCCGGATCTGAGCCACCTGCTTTCCGGGATTCCCGGCCTGGATCAACTGTTGTCCGGTACGGGCGATACCGATCCGCTGCACTCGCTGGCGGAACGGCTGCGGGACCTCAGCCACACCCCGGGTATGGAGGGGCTGTCGGATATCGCGGCACAACTGGATCCCGGCGGCGACAGCGCCGGCGGGGGAGGCGCCGATGCCGGTGGCGGGGCCGGTGACGGTGGTGGAGTCGGTGGCGGTGTCGGGCCCGACGATGCGACACCGCCCCAGCAACTCGATCAACCGCGGCAACCGGACAAGTTCCCGCGCGCATCGCTACCGGCGGACGTCTCCACCTATGGTGCCGGACACCACGATTCGTACGATCAGCAGGCCGGTCAGCCCGGACAACCCGGCCAGCCCGGTATGGCGGGTACCCCGGCGTCGAGCGCGGGCAATTCCGGACCGCAGGGTCAGCACCGGCGGCCGAAATACCTGACGTCCACGGACTGGCTCGACGACGCGATGGGCGACACCCCGTTCCGGGTCAAGCCGGTGATCGAACCATGAACGAGGAAATGTGAACAGGTGGACCCTGACGGACCTGGAATTCAAGGTGTTGTGCGATACCCGATTCTTCGGTCTGGTGCCGTCGATGTTCAGCATCACCAGCCGCATCCCGTATCTGGACGACTACGAGCGCGAATGGCGCCGCATCCGAGCGGAGTTGGAGAACCGCGGTGACAGCGCTTTCGAGGCGATCGTGGACACCATGGTGCTGCCGGAGGTGCTGGTCGGCGGCGAGGCGTGGGAGGATTCGGATTTCGACAATCCGAACAAGCGGGTGCGCTTCTATGCCGGGCGGCTCGGCTCCCGTGGGTTCGTCGTGGTGCAGTTGCCGGGCGAAACCCTCAGACACGCCGAAGGTTTCACCATCACCGCCTGCGATCCGCGGGCGCTCGGTGAGACGGTCGTCGGACTGCTGCCGGCGGCCGGGCCGGGTCGGCGCGGACCGATCGAGATCGAGATCGGCGAGAGCACCGGCCGGTCCTCCGGTGGCGGTTCGATGGTCGCCGACGACGATGACGACTACCGCGGGCTCACCAGTGCGGCCTTCTTCGACATTCCCGCGACTCACACCGGCACCGTTCGATTGACCCAGGGCAGATCGAAATTCGGTCCCCGCGGCCGCATCTCGGTGGCCCGGCTGTGGCGCGATCTGCCCGACGACGGTCGCTATGTGATTCCCCTGGAGGAACCGGCGCCGGTGGCCGTCGGGATGGGCTCGGCGGGACTGGCCGACTGGATCGACACCGAGGCCGAGCACATCGTGCAGCGGATGAACGACTATCAGGAGGTGGACGAGTGAGCGCGCCGTTCACGCCTCGAGCAGGAGCGTGACCGGCCCGTCGTTCACCAGCGACACCTGCATGTGCGCGCCGAAGCGGCCGGTCGCGACGGTGGCGCCGAGATCGCGCAGTGCTGCGGCGAATTCGTCGACCAGGGGTTCGGCGACCGCTCCGGGTGCCGCGGCCGACCAGGAGGGCCGCCGGCCCTTCGCGGTATCGGCGTAGAGGGTGAACTGGCTGACCACCAGGATCGGCGCGCCCAGGTCGGCGGCCGAGCGTTCGTCCTCCAGAATGCGCAGGCGAAACAACTTGTCCGCCAGCGTCTTCGCGAGCGCGGCGGTATCGGTGCCGGTGACGCCCACCAGGGCGAGCAGGCCGTGCGGCACTCCCATCGCGGGCGGGTCGATCTCGCCCACCACCTCGTCGTCGACCGTGACCCGGGCCGAGCTGACGCGCTGTACCAGGATTCGCATGCCCCCCATCATCGGCTACCGGCCGCCGCGGTGGGTTTCGCGGTGGCTTTCGGGACCGGCCACCCGGAGTTCACGTCGGCGCCACTGATGATTCTCCCGGGACTGCCATCGTCGAAGACCAGCGTCGACGGGCGCCGGCCGGCAGTGCGATGGAGGGACGGACGATGGCGGACGAGATCGAGGTCGAGGTGGCGAAACTCCGCACGGCCGCCGGGAAGACGCAGGACGTGCGTGACCACATCGAACAGGTGCTGACGAAACTGCAGGGTAAGACCACCGGCTACGGAAACTGCTGGGGGGACGACAGTCTGGGCAAGCAGTTCGCCGGTACCGGCAGCGGCGACGGCTACCTCGCCGCACACGACAACATGGTCACCGGCGCGCGTAACTTCTCCACGGCCTTCGAGAAGTTCTCCGACGGCCAGAACGACAGTGCCACCTATCTGGAGACCATGGAGCACGGCAACACCTACGGCTTCAAGTGATCGAACAGCCGCGGATCGAGCGCCCATGACGAACGAGCATATGAAGGCCGAGCTGGCGGGAATCATCGGCGAGGCCAAACAGCAACTGCGCGTGATCGCCGAAATCCAGCGTGACCGTGCGGAATTGACCGGCACCGCGTCGGTGCGCAAGAACCGGGTGACGGTCAGCGTGAATGCCGACGGTACCGTCATCGAGACCAAATTCGGCGCCGGAATCGAGGATCTCAGTTATTCCGAGATCGCTCGGGCGGTGACCGAGGCCGCCCAGCAGGCGTCGAAGAATCTGGCGCAGCGGCATCGGGAACTGATGGCGCCGCTGCAGGAACGCCGGGCCCGGTTGCCCAAACTCACCGATCTGATCGAGGGCATGCCCGATATGCGCCTGCCGACCGCACCGGAACCCTCACTGGCGCCGCCGGATTCACCGGATCGAACCGCCGCCTACGGCGAGGACGAGCTCCGGTTCGCGGATGCGGAGACCTATCCGGTCGAACCGGAACGCCGGGTCACCGACTCCAGTTGGTGACCCGGGGTAACCGCGCATGATCGAGTTTCCCAGCTGGCTCGAGTGGCTGGGTGCGGCCATCGGGATGGAGTGGCCGCACGGCAACGAAGACGATATGTGGTCGCTGGCAGGCGACTGGCATACCGCCGCCGGCGAACTGCGCGACATCCTGAGCCTGATGGACGACGCCAAATCCGCGACACTGGCCGCGTACCCGTCCGGCGACGGCCAGCAGCAGATGATCGACACCTTCGACAGCATGCGCCACGGCAAGGATTCGCTGGAGGCGCTGGCGGGATACTTCGATCAGGTCGGGGATTCGGTCTACGGCGGCGGTACGCAGATCGAATACACCAAGCTGATGTTCTATTCGACGCTGGTGATCACCGCCGCCGATATCGCCGCGGTGTGGATCTTCCCGCCGACGGCTCCCGCGGAGGAAGCGGGCATCATCGTCGCAACCCGTGTCGCGGTGCGGATGATGATGCGCCGGGTACTCGACGCGATGGCCGGTTGGGCGGGCCGGTTGGCCGAGAACGCGTTGGTGCGCTTCATGTTCCGCCATGTGCTGCTGAATGCGGCCCTCGGCGCGATCCAGGATTTCGCGGTGCAGCAGTGGCAGGTGTGGGAGGGGCACCGCAAGAGCATCGACTGGCAGCAGCTCGAGGTCACCACCTTCGCCGCGGGTGTCGGTGGCGCGGCCGGCGGCGCCTTCGGTGAGGCGATGGGCAAGAAGTTCGGCAACGCCTTCCGCAACGAGGTCGGCGACGTCACCTCGAAGTGGGGCGTCAATCTCACCCGCGCGGGGATCGGCGCGGGATCGGGCCTGGTCAACTCGGTGGCAGCCTTCGGGGGCTCGGTCGGCTGGCAGTTCGCCTCCGATCTGGCGCACGGTGATCTGGACACCGCGCTGAAGAATCTGAAGAATACGCACGTCGATTGGCGCATGTTCAGCGCCGGAGCGATCACCGGCGGGGCGTCGGCGGTGAATCACAATATGGCGCACAGCCATTTCGAGAACTCGCCGTTCTGGAAGCTGAACGCGCCGCGGCCGGATCTGGGCAATATCGGTGATCTGCACGGCTCCACCCACGACGGCACCGTGCCGAACGCCCATGTCGACCTGTCCGACAGCAATGGCGCTGTGCCGCACGGTGATTCCGCTACCGGCGTGAACGGCGAGCCGGGATCCTCCGGGTCCGTGCGCGGCGGGGCGGTGACCAACGGTCACGACAGCCACGCGGGTGCGCCGACTACGACGGCCGGCACCCACGAGCGCCCGGCATCCGACGCCGGTGGTACGCCGGAACAGACCGCGCCACAAGATCGTTCGGATACCTCCGAGACCACACCGTCGACTCCGCCGGCGGAGCGTCCCGGGTCGGAGGGCTCGAGTACGCCGTCCGAATCCGCGACATCCACCGGACCGGTATCCGACTCGTCGCCGACTCCGCCGGCTCGCAGCGAGGTGCCGGGCGGCGCGCACGATTCCACCACCGCGGACACCGCCGCGACACCGAGCGGTGGTACGCACGAAAACGTCACGCCGACAACGGCTCCCGCCTCCGAATCGGCGTCCCATGCCTCGGGGGCCGTACCCGCCGGCAGCGAAGCGGGCACGGCCGCCGGTCCTGCCGCATCGTCCGGACCGGCCGAGTCGGCGAGTTCCGCCGCCGCCTCGGGACCGGCCGCATCGTCCGGCCCGAGCGCTTCGTCGGGGCCGAGTACGTCGGGATCGAGCGCATCATCGGGGCCGAGTGCGTCGTCGGGATCGAGCGCGTCGTCGGGCTCGAGCGCGACAGCCGGTGCGTCCACGGGCTCGACGGCCGCATCCGGAGCGTCGCCGGTCGACGCTCGCGGACCCGCGTCCGGCGGTGCCGAGGCGCCCCGGACCGGGGAGGTGCGCACGCCCGACGCCAGGACCGGCGCCGACGGACGTGCCGCCTCAGATCTCGGCCGCGGTTCCGCCACCGATGCCCGGCCGCAGGGCGGAGCCGGTGCGGCCGACCCGTCCGCGGCCCGCCCCGCTGCCGATCCGCGGGTGCAGGCTCGAGTCGGCGACTCCGAGGGCCCGCGCGCCGCGACCCGGCCCGGCGCGAGCGAGGGCGAACGGGTCACCGCCAAACCGGACCGCGCGGACACCGCCCAGCCGCGAGACCGCGCCGGTGCCGGCCCGCGCACGGACCAACCACGCGGGTCCGAACCGACACGCGCGAGCGAACGTCCCGAAAACACTCGCACCCCAAGCAAATCCGATCAACCCACCGCGCAACGGCCGGACCGACCGGCGTCCCGCGACGAGGTACGCGCACCCGAACGTCAGCCCGCGCCACTGCGGGATCTGGACGGCGCCGGAACGCGTGACGAGGCCACGAGCGATGAGGCAGGAACTCGTGGCAAGGCCGGAACCGGAGACGGCACCGTGAGGCGCGACGAAGGAACCGCGGGTGACGAGCCGGGGGCGCGTCGTGCCGACGAACCGGAGTCCAACGAACCGGATGCGGCGCAAGTCGATCGGCCCGCGCGTGCCGAGGATTCGCCGGAGCAGTCGGCCGAGCCCGCGCGCGGAGACGGCCGAGATCCGGGCGATTCGACCGAGCCCGCGCAACGGGAGTCCGAGCGGCGCGATGCCGACACGTCGACCCCGCGCGATACGGACGAGACGGTCCAACGCGACCCCGAGCGGCGCGATGCCGGCACCTCCACCCCGCGCGATCGGGACGAGACGGGCCGGCGGGACCCCGAGCAGCGTGACACCGACGCGTCTGCCCCGCGCGATTCCGACAGCACCGAGCCGCCCGTCAGTGAGCATGCCGGCCCGAGGGATGCCGAGCATGCCGGTTCGCGTGATTCGGACGGTGCCCGCCCGCTGGACGACCGCGCGCCTACCCGCGATTCCGACAGGGCTGTATCGGGGGCCGACGAGTCCGTTGCCTCCCGGGACGCCGACTCGGCGGTTCACGCCGATGCCGCCGCACCCCGCGACGCGGATTCGGGCGTTTCGAACCATCCGGACGAGCCGGGTGTGCGGCACGACCGGGCCGACGATGCGGGTACGCCGCGCGACGACACCGGCGATCCGGCGCGAGACCCGTCGCATCCGGACGAGGCCCGATCCGAACACGATGCCGCGCAGGACAAATCGAATGCGGAACCGGGTGGACCACGACGGCGCCCCGCCGCCGACGCGAACCACGACGGTACGGTGCGCAAACCGGTTCACGAGGCGGGCGAGGACGGCACCCGGCACGACCGCGACGAGACGAGCGATGACCGGCCCGAAGACCAGCTGGTGCCGGGCGCCCCGCCCATGCCGGCGCCGGTCGGCGACCATCAGCCGGCGCGTTCCGCGCGGAGCGAGCAGACCGATCACACCGGGGCTCCGGAGGCGGCGAAACCGGCGACTTCGCGGCCGGAGTCGACCCGCGGCCGCTGTGCCGAATTGGCGCTGAAGCTGATTCGCGATCTCACCGGCAGCAAGACGATCCGGCTGCCCGAGCGCGCCGTCGGACCGGAAGGGATGACCGCCGCGGAGGTTCAGGCGGACGCCGGTGGCCGGATGGTGAAGGTCGGCGACCACGATGCGATCGCCCGGCGGCTCTCGCGGATGCGCAAGGGGGCGTCGGCACTGGTGGTCGACGGTTATCACGCCGGTCCCGGTCGCCGAGTAGTCGGAGCGCACGCCTACGTCATGGTCCACGAGGGTGGCGGGCGGATCGTGGTGCGCGATCCGAGTACGGGGGTGGTGACCGACCACCCGGCGAGCGTGCCTTCGGATCTGCACGACACCCACATGATCTTGTTCGACCACCGCGGGCGTCCCATCCACCCGCTCACTCCGGAACATCGGGAAGCCCTTGCGCGGCAGCAGGACCCGTCTGCCGTGCGCATCCGGCAGGCGCTCGACGACAATGTCGGCCGGGTGCACGAACTGCTGCTCCGAACACCCACCGGCAGAAGGATTCTCGGCGAACTCACCGATCGCCGCTATCGCGAGCACATCGATCAGGGGTCGCACAGCGACGGCAGATCCGGATCGTTCCGGCGCCGCGACATCACGGCGGTCCTGTACGCCGAGGGACGCGGCCAGATCGCTCAGGCACTCACCCTGGCACACGAGAGCGTGCACGCCGAGCGGTATCTCAACGGCGAATCCCCCGCCGATCGCCCCCTCGAGCTGTCGCGCGACCACTATGTGCGCGAGATGGTGCACGAGGAGGCGATGGCCTCCGGACGCCGCTTCCAGCTGGCGGCGGAGTTGCGTGAACTCGGCTACGACATCGCCGAACACCCCGCCGAGGTCGCCTACCGCCATGCCTACGAGCGCGCGCTGCGCGGACTCGAGGGCCCGGGAGCGCACGAGATCGCACATGAGGTGGCGGTCGACCATCTGCGCAACTACCTCGAGCACGTCCCGCCGAACGACAGTGGCCGAACCTACGCCGATCATTACCGCGATATCTGGGATCGCGCGCACGACGGCGCCCGCACTCCGACCGATCAGAGCATCCGCTACGTGCCCGACGATCCGGTGGTCCGCGACCGCATCCGCTCGGCCGCACTCGAGCGGCATATCGCCACCGTGCGGTTGAACGAGCATGCGCAGGAACTGGCCCACGTCGCCGACCGGGTGGCCGATCGCATCCCCTACGACCCGACGATGCGCCGGGATATGGTGCAGCACTTGATCTCCGATCAGCTGCGCACTGTCGAGCGCGAACTCGGCCGCGATGGGCTGCCACCGGAGCGCCGCGCCGAGTTGCGTCGGCTGGCCCACGATCTGCGACGGATGTCGGATCTGGTCGATCGGCATCACAACGCGCTGGCCGAGGTCGACCGGCTGCGGGCTACCGCCGCCGCGGACGTCGCGCGCCGGCTGCTCGGTGACATGATCGCCGATGCCCCGGGCGCCGAAGTGTTCGGTGACCACTTCGCGGTGATTCCCGGTGAACCGGAACGGATCATGGTCGCCGCGGGGCCCGGCGATCACGAGCGGGTCATGCGGGCGGCGCCGCCCGAGATCGTGGAGCGCGTGGCCCGCCCGGGTGTCGAGCCCGAATACCTGACCGTCGACACCCGCCGCAACGGCGAGATCCGCTATGAGCGGGCCGACCAACCAGGGCCCGCCCGGGAAGAACCGGCCGAAGCCGTCGAGCCGCAGGACCTCGCGGCGCGGGCTTCCGAGGCGATCGTCACCGAGCTGGAACGCACACTGGCCGATGTGCCGGTGGGCGCCTGGGCGGTCGACACGCTGCACGCCCGGGGCGTGACCATCGAACACGACTCCGGGGGTGGTCATCGGTACGAGCCCGCCCGCAACCGGCTCACCCTCGATATCGGCGGCACCGACGGCGAGCAGATGGCCGCTATGGTCCACGCCGCCATTCATGCCCAGCGGGCGCACGAGCGCAGTGCCGCCGACGGTGTGCTCGACCGCGATCGGATGTCGCGCGAGGAATACGTCGACCATATGGTGGACGAGGAAACCGACGCGCACGCAATGGAATTCAACGCGCTCGCACAGTTGCGCGATGCGGGCCACGACATCGCGACCAGTCCGCTGGAGCGGATCTACCGCGACGCGTTCACCGCGGCGCGCGAACGGGCGGCCGCGCGCGACGACCTGCCGGGCGATGCGACGGCGCGGGCCGCCGAACTGGACCGGATCGCGAACCAGGCCGGTGTCGACGCCATCCGCCCGGCAATGGGTGATCATGCGCCCGACGGCGGCGCGAGTTACGCGCGCGGTTACGGCGAGGCGTGGGATTCCGCGCATCCGCCCCGGGACGAGTCGACCGACGAGCAGTCCGCTCGTCCGGCAGCCGGACCACCCGAGCCGGGCGGATCGACCTACATCAATACCTACGGCGGCGATACCGCCTACGGCATCAAGGGGTGGGTCGACGAGCACGGCGTGCTCCACTACGAGGTGAACGTCGGTCCGGACACGCCGTCCGGGCGGGAGATGTTCCGGGATCTGATGAACGAGCTCGGCGACCGGGTCGAAGCGATCCAGGACGAGTGGTACGACGGCGGGGCGCTGATCGACAATCTGGACAGTTTCAACGCGGGAGTGCAAGACGGCTTCACGCCGGAAGAATCGGCGCGCCGGACGTTCACCGGCAAGCTCGCCGAAGAGCTGGGCTATACCGAGGTCACCTTCGGCGATCCGGAGCTGCCGGGCGATTCCGGTCTCGAGGGCCGACTGGGCGAGAACACCGGCGTCACAGTGCTTTTCCGGCGCCCCGAAGGGTTCGATGGCGCACCGCACGTGGACAGTCCCGAGTTGCCCGACGGTGCCGGTGGTGCGGGTCGTCCACCCGGCGAGCCGCCCACGCCGGGCGCGGCCCCGGGCGAGCCGCCGCGGCGGGGCGAGGTCGTCGTGGCCGTCGACGGTGAGCATGTGCGGTTGCGGCTGGTCGCCGACGGCGGCGGTCGGTGGCGGGTCGAATCCGTCGAGCCGGTCGGCGAAGGTGAGCACACGCCGGGCGGTGAGGTCGAACCGGCGAAGCCGGGGCGGCTGCGTTCGCTGTGGCAGCGGTTCACCGGCGGGTACGAGGGGCACTATCCGAAATATCCGTCGGGCAGTGGTCAGGACGGCAAATATCAGACCGAGATGACCGAGGATTTCGGGCATCTGTTCGACATCCACGCGCTCGAGACCCTCGGTGACCACGACATCAGCATCAATTACGCGCGGTTGCTGAAGGAGTCGTTCACGCTCTGGATCAACCGGGAACACGCACCGCTGCTGAACCACCTCACCGCTCGCATGGATCTGCAAGCGGGCGAACATATTCCGATGCGCACCCGCGACGGGCGGGAGTACGCGTACTGGAACGAGGACGCGGACCCGGCTGAGGTCGCGGCGATGCACAAGTATCTGCGCGATATCGGGCTGGGCCACCTGGTCGATGAATCACAGCCCCATGACCTGCCCGGCCATTCCGCGCCTCAGCACGGCGAAGCCGAAGCGCCGCACGGCAATCCGGCCGACGAGTTGCGGGCCGCCGCCGATCGACTGGGCATCGACCTGACCGATATCAGCCCGGAGACGCTGCGCCGCGCACTCGATACCGCCGAATACCAGAATCTGCGCCGGGCCGCCGTCATCGAGGCCCTGCGCGACGCCGCGCACCGCTACAACGCCGAGCACGCCGATATCCCGTACCGGCCGCAGTCGATCACCGACCACAATCCGCTCGGCCGATTTCTCAAGGAAGTGGTCATCGCCCAGGGCGACGATCCCGGCCTGCTGAACTGGCGCGGCGTGAACAACGGCGCCGAATCCGGCCGCGACTTCGATGTGCTGAACGTCGAAAACCCCGACGAGCGTATCGAATACGACCCCGAGGACGAGTCGGGCCGCGACCAGGGCCTGCGGACCTATTTCGAGAATGCGCTGCGGCGCGACCAGATCCGCGACGAGCGGGCGACCTGGGCGGATCTGCTCGCGGCCGAACTGTCCCGGCTCGAACCGGACCAGCTCGACCGCGCATTGAACGACCTGCGTGACGGAGTGCACGAACGTGCGGGGGAGATCCGCGATTTCGCAGACCGGGTGGCGGAGTTCCGGGAACGCTTCCCCGCCAATGATATTCGCGAGCTGCCGCCGCAGCGTCCGGGTGAGCCGGGCCGGCTGGTGGTCCTGGATGTGCACGGCGACCACGAACAGACGCTCGCCGGGGCCCTCGATCGCCATCCCGGGCTCGCCGCCCGCCTCAACAACGGTGAGGTGCGGGCGGAGAAGTGGACGGTCGTCGTCGACGCGAACAACCAGGCGCACGTCCGCCACGTCGGCGATATCGAGGGCCGGGCGATCTCGGTGGACGTCGAGGGCCGGCATCTGGACGGACTGCTGGTCCGCGACGCCGACGGCACCTGGCACGTCACCCAGCCGCCCGCCGAGCCGGACCCGGTCGCGCCGCAGGCCCGCACACCGGAGCAGATACGTTCCGTCCGAGACGATCTCGCGCGCGAGCTCGGCCTGGACCCCGAACAGATCACACCCGAACTGATCGAACACGAGTTGCGCGCCAACGACCTGCGCGCACTGCAGATCGAGGCGCTGCTGGACCACGCGCGCACCAGCGACGCCATCGAGTCCTTCCACGATCTGGCCAATGCGCGCGACCGGCTCGCGCAGACCACCGGCATCGACGATGCGCAACACGCGACGCCGGAGCGGGTCGCCGAGTCGATCGCCGATCGCGGCACCCGCAACGCGCTGCGCAAACAGCAGGTCGAGCAGCTGGTCAAGTACTACGACAAGCTGGCGAGCTATCTGAAGGGGCGGGGTGAGGATCCGGCGCATCTGGTCGAGGCCCGCGACGATCTCGTGCGCGCGCTGGGCGGCGAACCGGAGGACGTATTCCCGAAGAAGTACTCGAAGGAACTCGACTATCAGCGCAATCCACAGGGCATCGATCCCGGCGAGCTGACCTCGCTGATCCGCGGCCGGCTCCGCGACCCCGGCACCGGTGCGGCGCTGACCGATTTCATCCGGACCCTCGCGGACACGGATCCGTTCACGAACGGTCTACGTTTCGATCCCGCTACCGACCCGCGGGTGTTCGACGGTGAAGTGCCGATGCACGATCCGGACGCGTTGACCCACCTGCGGGAGACCATCGGTGACGGGCAGCGGCTGTTCGGCACACCCGACCCGGATCGGCCGGTCGCGTCCGGATCGCGGCCGAATCGCGATTGGGCCCGGCTGCTCGGCCACGACCTCACCGATGCCACTCCGGAGCAGTACGTGCGGGCCTACGAGGCCTATCGGGACGGCAAGATCGAAAAGCACGAGCGGCTGACTCCGGCGCAGCGGGAGCAGGTGCACCGCGAACTGCGCGAGGAGTTGCGACAGCGGGCCGCCGATCTGAAGGCGCTGGCGGAACTGAACGATCGCTATCACCAGGCGGTCGCCGATCTGCCGGAGAACCGGCAGGCGACCATCGATCGGCTCAGCCGGGAATGGGCGGCTGCCTGGACCGAGCGCGAACGGGCCCGCAGCTATATCGAGGCCCATGCCTACGAACTCCGCGTCACGCCGGAGGAGTTGCTATCCGACGACCTGAAAAACGGCTCGGCCCTGCACGATCTGTTCGGCGAACTGGGGTCGCGCACCGTCCGGGGCGAGAATCTCGCCGACTACCGGAGGCGGTTCGAGGAATTCAGCCGCCGGCACGACGCGCTGTTCGAGGCGACGCGCAGATTCCACGACAACGACGTGCGGGTGGCGGATCTGGACGCCGAACTGCGCGCGGCCGTGGCACGCGATGTGGAGCTGTCCGAAGGCGAGGAGGGCGACGACGGCGCGGCGGCTGCCCCGCCGCAGGGACCGCCGTCGAAGCCGCCCAGCTCACCGGGGGAGGGTGCACCGCCGCCGGAGCCCGGAGGCGGGGACCCCGATGGAGCCTCTTCGCAGACACCCGGCGGCCGCGACGCGGGCGAGTCCGCCTCCACGCCCTCGGAACCACCGCGTCCGGGCGACAACGACGGCCCCGCAGCCGATTCCGGTGCCACCGCACCGCGCATCGAGTCCCCCTCCGAATGGGGCATGCGCATGCGCGCGGAGAATGCGAGCTGGGACGCGCGGATGGCGGCCCGGCATGCCATCCGCACGCGCGAACTCGCCGACGAGATGGTCGCTCGCGATCCGGACGGTCCCGAAGGTCCCACAACCTGGGCCGCTCGGATGCGCGCCGATCAAGCGGAATGGGAGGCCCGGCAAGCCGCCCAGCACGCCGACTGGCTGTGGAAGATCGTCGGCGACCACCGCGGACCCACCGAACCGACACCATCGCCTGCCGGAACACACGAGCCGAAACCCGCTGCGCCCGAACCGGAATCGCCGACTGCCTCACCGAAACAGGACGGCGTCACCGGGACCTCGGAGCCGGGGCGGGAGAGCGCACCTGGCGACCCGGCCACGGATCCGGCGAACCGAGTCGAAAAGCCGCTGCGACAGCCGCGCTCGGGTGCTGATGCACCGGAAACAGGACCCGACGCGGAGAACGCCGAGCCCGGGGCCGAGAACCGCGAGCAGCCGCCGGAGATGGGGCAGACGAAACAGCAGGCAGGGCCGGCACCCGAATCGCAGCAGACGCCGGGGAGCGGAGAACCGCGGGAGGGGGCGTCGAGAGTCGAGGGAGCGCAGCCGGATCCGATCGACGCCGCGCTTGCTCGACAGGACGCGGCACATGCCGAATTGCGCAGGATCGCAGGAGAACTCGGCCTTCCCGACCACGGCAACGCGCGTGATCTGGAGGCCGCGATCCAGCGCCGGATCGAGGACGAGTCGGCCGAAAATCAGGCCACGATCGCGCGCAACGATCTGCGCCCGGACCAGTGGGCCGCCGCCCGCGACCGCGCCCAGCAGCGGTTGAACGAGCTGTACGGCCTGCGCCGCGAGATGATGCGCGCCGCCCGGGATTACCAGGCCGCCCGGATCGAGGAACGGCAGCTGCGTGCCGCGAATCCCCAGAGCGCGCAGGCTCCCGGCGAACGGGCGTCCACCGACGGTCGCCGCCCCGCCGCACGCGGTGATCAAGGTTCCGCCGAGCGCGGCGACCAGAACAGTCCCGGTGCTGAGGTGCCTGGTGCAAGGCCTGGTGAGCAGCCGGCTGCTGGTGCGGAGGGTTCTGTCGCGAGGCCTGGTGACCAGTCGGCAGCCGGCGCTCAGGGTTCTGGTGCGAAGGCTGGTGAGCAGCCGGCGGCCGGCGAGGAGCGTCCCGCCGCGAAACCCGCAGAACAACTGCCGTCCGGTGACGAGGGCTCCGCCGGCGAACCCGGTGGCGACGAGCCGGGTGCCGATTCCGGTGGTGGGGACGACGGCACGGGTGGGTCACCCGCGAAGCCGGGCGGTGACCGGCCCGGCGGTGCCGCGCCGCGCGCCCAGGCGGAACCCGGCGCGCAACCGGCACCCGATGCCGCCGGTGGTGGGACCGATGGTGGCGCCGGCGGTAAGCCCCCGACGAATGGAGGTTCGGACGACGGCAGCCCGCCGCGGGAAGGGGATGACGGATCCGAAAACTCCCCGGTACAACGGGATTCGAGCACCGTGGCGCTCCCGCGCCGGCCCGAGCCGCCCGGCGCCGAACGGTCCACGCGCGAGACATGGCATCAGGACGGCCCACAGCGGGAGCACCGTCCGGTGACGCGTGCCTTGCGAAAGGCGCTGCGGGATCTGGCGGATGCCGGTACCACGCGAGTGCGCGCCTGGACGCGAATGACCGCGCGCGCTCACGATCTGGGCCTGCGGCCGGACGAGATACGGCGCGAGATCCTGCGCGAGGCGATCGCCCGCACCGCCGATGCCGCCGACACCGTGCCGGCGGTTCGAAACGAATTGCGCGATCTGATCGGCGATCTCGACCGCGGCGCACCGCGGCTGGAGGTGGACCGCCGCGCCGCGCGCCTGGGTGTGCCGCTGCCGTCCGACCATCAGGTCGCCGACGCGATCCGCGACCGATTGGCACCGCCGGCCCAGCGGCGTGCCGAACTGTCCATCGAACTCGGCGATCGCCGCACCGTCGATCTGCCCCGGCTGGAGCGGCTCGCCCGCGAGTTCGGCGTCGATCCGGAGGGGCTGTCGCGGCCGGAACTGCAACGTGCGGTCCGGGACGCGGTGAACAACCATCGCGACACCATCTCCGAGCGGCAGCGGCGCGCGACCGTCGAGCTGGTGGACCGCTACCGCACGGCGTCGGCGAACGAATCCGCCCGCCGGGCCGCTGCCCAGCATGCCGCCGAACGCGAAATGCTGCAGTTGCGAGCCGGTTTCGATGATCGTGGCCCGCGAATCTCCGGAGTCTCCTACCGTCGCTTCCGGTTCGACGCCCCCAATCACATGCGAGTGGACGGCGCCCCCGGCGAGCGCGGCCGGTGGGTCGGGGTCGGATCGGGCCGTGATCCCGAGCTCCGGTTGCCCGCGCGGGAGCGGATCCGGCATGCGGCCGAGGGGTTCGACGCCGTCTACTACCGGCTCGAACTGGACCACAACGGCCGCATCTGGGTGAGCGAGCACCATCCGGTATCGACGGAGCCCGTTGCCACGCGGCCGGATCCGGTGCGTCGTCCCGGAGACTGGATCGCCGGCGGCGACGAGCACGAACACGAGCCGGGCACCCGGGCGCTGCGCAGACAGCTGCGCGACCTCGGCGCGGAACTGGATCGCCGCAACGATCAGGTGGACAAGAACTTCGCCAAGATCGTCCGGCTCGCCGAACATCTGGGTATCGACGACGCCTGGCGGATGCGGCCGCGCGAGCTGGCCGCAGCGGTGCGCGATCTGATCGTCCAGCGCCGGGCCCGCGCCGACGAACTGTGGAATCGCGCGGATATCCCACGGGCCGACCTGCAGAAGTTCTTCGAGGACCGCCGCGCCGAGGAGGCGCGGGCCGAGGAGACCGAATCGCTCGGTAAGGCCCTGCTGGGGCTGTTGCGGGTGCACGACCAGACGTTGGTCGCCGCCCGCGACCGGGTGGCGGCCGACGCCGCGCTACTCGCGGCACGCGACGTCCTGGCCGGTCACGAGGGCCTTCCGCTGGGCGCCGACGGGCGGCCCGTGGACCCGGCGAATCCGAAACCGGAAGTGGCGCGGCTCGTTCCGGGCCGCGACGGCGCACCGGACCGGCTCGTGGTGGTGGCGCCAGGCGCGAATCCGGATCATGTGCTCGACCCCGCTGTCCGCCGCGCGTTGCTCGGCGACGACGGCCAATTCGTGTTCCAGCAGGTTCGCGTCGACGCCGACGGACACGTTCGGCTCAGCGACATGCACCGGCCCCCACCGGAACTCGACGGAGCCACGCACCGCCCCGCCGAACTCGAGCAGCCGCGTCGAGCCGGAACCGAGCCGCACGCGCCGGGATCCGGCGAGCCGCACGCGGACGGGCCTCGTCCGGCGGACAACCCCGAGCCGGCGGCGGATCCGCAGGCGGCACTCGACGCGAAGGTGCGCGAACGTGCCCATGTGGCAGCCGATCTCGAGTTCTGGCGCAGTAAGGTCGACCATCGCGCCGACCCGTTCGGGGATGTGGATCTGAGCCGCAACCGCTGGTCGGAGACGTTGCGTCAGTTGCGCGCAGACACCGGGCGCTACGTCAGCGACAGCGCGGGCCCGGACAGTCCCGACGTCGCGCGGCACGAGCAGCTCAATCCGGAACAGGAGCGGGAGCAGACCGACCACGTCGACAAGCTGGCCGAGGCGCTGGACCGGCTGTTCCATTTCGAGGACCGGCTCGACGCCATCGACCGCGAGATCCACGACCTGGAACAACAGGGTGCCCGCCACGACGCGTCGCAGGCCGAAGCGGTCCGCGACGAACTGGGCCGGGTGGCCGACGAGCACCGGGCCGCGGTCCAGCGGGCGAAACCGTTGCGGCGCATCAGGAATGAGCTGTCCCGGCTCCTCGACGACCCCGCGCAGCGCACCCCCGAGAACCTGCGCCGGCTCGCCGATGCCGAGGAAGCGGTGGAGCGCGCCGAACACGAGATCGACCGCTTCAACGACGAGCGGGTCGCTCTCACGGGTGCGTGGCCCGATGCCGTCGCCGACCACTGGCGGGCCGCGGTGGGTACGGACGAGACGCCGACGGTGCGCCGGATCAGCGAGAACGTGTGGGTGGACCACGGTCGTGCGCCCGACGAGGACGGAACCGGCGGCCGCCCGGCCCGTTTCATCGTCGTCGCCGGTCGCGCCGCATTCGACCATCCGGACGTGCCGGTCCGCACCGACGATCCGGACGGACCGCGACGGCCGGCCGACGATCGATTCGACGCTCCGCTGCTGGACGCGCTGGCACAGCATCCCGATCTGGCCGCGCTGCTGAAGGATCCGGCCACCACCATCGATCGGCTGTCGGTCACCGGTGAGCTGGCCGGCGGCGATCGCGACGGCGCCGGTCAGATCCGCGCGCGGATCGAGACCATGGCGCCGGTGGAGATCGAGCGCACGGGGCTGCCCGCGCACGGCCGCCTCGGCCGAGACGCGCTGCCGTTCGCGGGCGACACGATGGTGCGCTGGCGCGGCGCGGACGGACACTGGCACGACACCCGGGAGGGCCAGGCCCGCGGTTTCCGCGCCTACCAGCCGGAACTGCCGCGCGGCACGAAACTGGACAAATACTGGCAGAAGGAAGTCGACGGCTGGCGGCTGCCGCCCAAGGGGTGGGCGGCGTTCGGCGGTACGGACAACTCCCACATCCCGTATCGGCAGCGTGAGGAGAAGATGCCGGACGGGTTCAGCGGCACCCTGGGCGCCGAACCGTTCCAGAACATGGTGGAGCCGTTGGTACTTCGGCTCCTGACCGATCACTGGCCGGAGCTGAGCTACGAGCAGATCCTGACGCTGAGCGAAGCCGGCCGCGCCGAATTGTGGTGGCATCAGGGACCGGGGCCGAAACCGGAGCCGCCGGCGGGCTGGGACGAGGAAGCCCATCACGGCATGCCGCTCGACGGCGCGCTGTACACCATCGGAAAGCGGTGGGTGCAGCTCTACGACATGGCGCGCAAGCACCCGTGGGTGCTGGGTCCGCTGCAGCGCCGGCCGGAGATCGGGGAGTGGGTGCGCGGGCACACCACCTGGCTGCCCGACGGCGCCTTCGATCCGGACCATCCGGTGCTGCGCAAGATCCCCGTGGTGCGCTCGTTCCGTGGCTGGAAGGGCTGGCGTGCCGGGCCGCGGATCGATCTGCAGCCGCCGCATCGGCCCTGGTCGGCCGCCGATCACGTGCCGCCGCGCGATCGGGTGGAGTGGTCCACGCCGCGCCAGGACCGCGACGTCGCGCGCTGGGATGCGGTGCAGCGCTGGGCGGATCGGGTGATCGGTGAATTCGCCGACGACACCGGCAATGCCGATGTGCACCGGATCGTCGACCTGCTGACCCGGGCCCGCGATCCGCTGCTGGACCCCGCCGACCCCGGCGGCGCCCGGCGGGAGACGCTGAACCTGGCACGGCATCCGGACGGCACTGCGCTCACCCGCGTGGAACTGACCGAGCGCATCCAGTTGGTCAAGGACCACCTCATGCGCAACGAGATGTGGGTGCGCGACCACGCCGACCCGACCGGCAGGATGGTCAAGAAGACCTACGACCGGCTCCCGCATGTGGCCGACGCCTGGCTGCGGCTCACCGGCGAGGGTGACGGCGACGGCCGGACCACGCCGTACAACGAAGATCTGTTGCTGCTCGACGACGCCTACGTCGAAGCCAGGTACCTCGCCGACCACGACGACGCCACCTGGCACGACGCCGACCTGGAAGCGGCTCGGTACGGCTACGACTGGGACACCAACCGGCGCCGCCTGAGCGGACATCTCGTGATCCGTGACGGGGTGCCGGTCCATCCGGACGAATTGCCGCCCGATGCGCCCGAGCACGACGGCGACAAGACCCTGCGGATGTCGCGGATTCCGTATGCGGTCGACGCGCCCGCGCCCGACCCCTCGTGGCTTTCGCCGCGTGAACGCCGCGCCGCCGAGATCCTCGCCGAAACCGGTGCGCGGCAACGCTTCCCCGGATTGCCCCGCAACCCGGTCGAGGCTCTGAAGGAGGTGGCGGCACGCGAGGCGGGGCCGCTGCGTGCCCTGCCCGCCCCCGGTGCGCGCGACCCGCTGCTGGATCTGCTGCTGCGTGCGGGCCGCGTGGAACAGCTCGCCGATGCCGGCCCGGGTGAGCACTTCGTCTGGGCGGAACGCCTCGGCGAACCCGAAGCTGCGGTGGAGCCGAGGCAACTGCCCGATACGCTGCGGCGGATGCGCGGCGATCTCACCCGCCGGCTGGACGACCTCGGCGCGGCCGGGCCCGACGAACAGGCCGCTGAGGGGAATCCGGCTCGGCCGGCATCCGGCGACGGGCCGCTGCGACAGCCCGGGCCGATGGAGCCACACGAATTGACCTCGGGCCGAACCGAAGTCGAGCGGCTGGCGACCGAACGTGCCCGTCTCGCCGGCGACCTGGGCCGGTTGCGCGCCGAACGGGACGCCGCCACCGGCAGCGAGCGGGAGCGCGCCGCACGAGCCTACGAGGAGGTACGCACCCGGGTCTTCGCCCTCACCGAGCGAATCACCGATGCGGCCGGACCCGATTTCCTCGCGGGGCAGGGCGCGCGGCCGGTGACGAACCGGGTCGGAATCATCGAGGGCGACCATCCGATCGTGATCGTGGTCGGCCTGCGCTCCGACGGTTCCGGCGGGTCTCCGCACCGTGCCGAACTCGATGCCGCCGTCGACGCTCATCCGGAACTGGCACAGGCTCTGGCCCATCCGGACGCGGAGATCCGCTACATCCGCCTGACCGTGGATTCCCAGGGCCGAGCCTTCGTCGCCGCCTTGGAAGCACCGCCCCAGGCCCCTCGTCCGCAGCAGCCGGGCTCCGAATCCACGCCGCCTGGTGCCGGCGGTGAGATCAGGACCGGGCTTGTCGAGCCACGCGGTGCCGACGGTGTGGTCGGCGGCGAGCATCGGGAGCTCGGTGCTGCCGACGGTGTTCTCGACGAAGCGGAGGGTCGGCCGAATGCGGACGACACCGAGGCCGGTAAGCCGGGAACCGACGAAGCTCCGGAAGGCAGTCGGAGCACGCCGGGGCGTGCCGACGACGGTGGAGAGCGGCCGGTGGCTCCGGTGCGTCCCGGCATCCCTTCGGAAGGTGAAGGGAGCGAATCGAATACGGCGCGCGGGTCGTCGGGCGATGCCGACGCCGGGGAATCTGGAGAGAAGGGAGAATCCCGAGGGGACCGGGCCGAGGAACCGCGGACCACGCAACCGCACGGGGGTGGTCGGCGCGCGTCCGGCTCGGACGGAGACGGAACGGATTCGGAGTCCGGAGACCGAACGGGTATCGGCCGGCGGGCGGGGCAGCAGCCGCCGGACGGTGGTGAGCCCGATCGTGCGGGCGCGAACCCGCGTGCTCGCGATCCACGCAAGCCCTACATCACGCCGGTCCCGCACGTCCCGCACAACGCCGAATTCGACTGGCCGGATTACACACCGAAGCGCATCGACGTCAACCTTCCGCCCACCCCGATTCCGACCCCGCCGCCGCACGAGCCGCCGCCGCATCAGCCCCCGCCGCATCAGCCGCCGCGAAAGCCCGGCCCGGGACAGCCCGGCGTAGGCCATCACGACCCAGGCGGTGGCCACCACGACCATCACGGTCACGACCCCGATCACCACGGCGATCACCGAGGGCACGGCCACGGGCATGATCACGGTCACCACGGTCACCACGGCCACGACGGAAATGATCACGACCATGGCGGTCACGGGCACGGTGGCCACGGCCATGACCATCATCACGGCGGCCACGGCCACAATGGGGATCACGACCACGGTGGCCACGAGCACGGCGGCGACGGTCATGACCACCACCACAGTGGCCACGGCCATCACGGGGGTCACGACCACGGCGGCCACGAGCATGGTGACCACCATCATCACGCCCACGACCACCACCATCTGCCGGGGTCGCAGGCTCAGCCGAACATCCCGGTACCGCCGTGGCTTTCGGACTCGAGCGTCCCGGGCAATGCCGCCTCACAACCGTTCCCGTTGCCGGGCGCGGGTATCGAGCGGAACGTGAACCCAGCCGGAACCGGGCTCAACCCATTCGGCGATCCGCTGGGCGCGATTCCTCACATGCCTGAACCTGCTGTCCCACAGCAGCTTCCGCCGCAGCCGGCCCCTGAACCGCGGGTATCCGACGGTCCACACGCAGCGATCCCGCCGGATCATGGCGTCGGGCAGGGGCCTGGCGGTGCCGACCGGTACGGGGCCGGGTACGGCAATGGGAACGGCCACGGCACCGGATACGACCCGGGAGCCGGATACGGGAACGCCCACGATCGGCAATTCTCGGTCGGTCGCCCGTTCTCCCTCGGTGATCCGGCAATGGGCGCAGCGGGAAACCTTGGGGTACAACCGGTTCCGGCAGAGCAACCGCAGAACAACTTCCCGCAGAACGGCTTCCCACCGTTCGCCCCACCGATGCCGCAGGGCAACAACCCGGCCTCCGCCTCCACTCCGGCACGTCACCCCGCGCACCCGCCCGGCTCGCCGACTCCCGCCGCGCCCCGCATCCTGGTACAGGAGTTCAACGGTCACCGTTGCGCGGAGGTCGATCCGCTCACCGGATCGCTGCACGAGGCCGCCGAGCCGATGGGTCCGTTCAGCGGGGTGTACGGCGATCTCGACGGCGTGGAGTTCGTCTTCTTCCGCACCGACGATCGGCTCTTCCTGCGCGTCGCCGGCCAGTTGATCGATGCCGACGATCTGGCGGTGATCGTGCACTGGCAGCGTGCCGGCCGCCGGCATACCGACTTCACCGTGACCCGAGCGGGACTGGCGGTGTGCACGGTGCGCTATCGCCGGCGCAAACCGGAACTCGACCTCGGCTTGTGGATCCGCGATGTGCTCGACAATCCCGCACGCCGAACGCAGATCTTCGCCGCAGTCCGGGGTGTGCGGTGAAAAGCGCAGCACCGCACACTGTTACCGAGCATCGCACCGATGAGGATGTCCGCAGCCGGCCGCGCCGGACGGTGGACGCGAACGAGGAGAACACCGCGACGTGACCCGCCCCGATGACCACACCCCGGACCCGCAGGACACCACACCGGTGCCGGCCCGACCGGACAGCGCACCCGCGGCCGCCGCGCCGGATCCCGCACTCGACGACCGGGCCGATCTTCCATCCCACGACACCGCGGGTTCCGCCGCCGAGGACGAGCCGGACGTAGGCTTCACTCTCGGCGGCGGAATGCCCGAATCCATCGCGGCGGCAGTCGATCCGGAGGCGCGCGCCAGGGAATTGGCGCACGGGATCGCGCGCGAACTGGCGGCGGTCGCGCCCGAGGGGTGGCACGAGCTGACGGCCGTGTTCGCCCTCACGGTGGTGGTCGGCGGCGGCGAGGTCGTCTTCACCGACGACCAGGACCGCGTGCTGCGTGCCGATCCGCCCGAGTCGGTCCTGGAGTTGGTGCGCGAGCACCGCGACCTGTCCGCGGCCTTCGACAGCGGTCCCTGGTGGCGCCTGTTCGTCCGATTGGACCGGGCCGGACATCTGCAGGTCGACTACGACTACGGTGACGAACCGTTCCCCGACGATCAACTGCTGGCGCCGGAGGCGTATCTGGCCGACCTGCAGGCATATCCGCGCGATCGGGTGCCGGTCTGGCTGGGCGCCTATATCGGGCACGGCGACCGGCAGTCCCGCCCGCCGGCCGTCGCGGCCCGGCAGGCGCGCGCCGATCGAGCCGAGGGTGTGGTTCCCGTGCTGTCGGACGACGACTTTCCCGAGCTGCCCACGCTGTGGAGCCGGTGGGCGGTGATGGCGGCCGCTTTCGTCGCCGCCGGATCGCAGTGGGGCCCGCGCGTGTTGCCGTCGCTGGGCTGGTTCGAGGGCGCCCGGCGCGGCGGCAGCACGCTGTATCTCCTGCCCGGCGGCCGTGCCGTGCTCTCCGGCGGGGTGTGGGAGGCGCCGGCGCTCGATGCCGCCTACAACGGCGGTGCATCGCTGCCGCGGCTGTATGCCGGCGCACCGGAATGGGTGTCGAATTCGGTGCTCAATCCGCGCTTCGGCGACGGGCTGCTGTCGTTCTGCTACTGGTGGGAGAACGGGCGGTGGTATCGCGGTGAGTCGCCCTCGGCCGATCACCTCAGCGACGCGCTGCCGGGTGTGTGGACCTCGGCCACCGTCGCGCAGGTGATCCGCGGCTTGATCGACGGCGAGGCCGACGACGAATTGCGCGCCGCGGTGGACACTCTGGTCGCCGCGGCCGAGGCCGATGTGGTCACCCGAGAAACCCTCGTCGCCGTCTTCGGCGACGACGGCGGCTTCGATGTCGACGGCGCATTCAACCAGCTCACCTTGGCCGGTGCGACGCCGACGGGCCCGGCGCCGCTGCCGCAGGCCGAGGCGCTCGAGCGGGTGCGTGGTCACATCGGCGAGGCCGGGATCGATACCGACGGATATCCGCTGGATCGACTGCACGCGGACCGGATCTCGGTGGGCTGGATGGTCTACGTGCCCGCCGAACCCGACGAGGTGGCGATCGGGCGGGCCGTGTTCTACGTCGCCGACGACGGTGTGCTGGAACAGTCCTCGTCCTCGATCGCGCCGTCGGTATACGTCGAGGGTTTCGAACAGCGGTTCCGGGAGCGGCGCGGCGCATTGCGGGCGGGGTGACACTCGCCGCCGGTGTTTCACCCCGCGTTCAACCGCCGTTGCCGCCGGTGTTGCTCGCAGGTCGCAGGCTGTTCGAAAGATGATGTGGGACTTGCTATTCGGCATATCGGCGCGGGCGGGGGACGACCTGCGGACGGTATCGCCGACGGGGTGAACGCGCAGCTTCCGCTGCTACCGAATTCGAGGAGCACGATCGATGGCGCCCGATCCGACTACGCCCGTCGCTACGGGCAATCCGTGGCCGGCGTTGAGTGACTATACGAAGAACCACACCTCCGGCAACGATGCGCTGAAATTCGAGCCGGACGTGGCCCTGGAGGTGGCCGCGGCCGCGGAGAACACGATCGCCGCGCTGAAGACGTTGCAGCTCTACACCGACGATCTCACCGCCGGTTCGCCGGTCTCGAATCTCGCGTCGGGCACCGCGCTGGGCAAGAAGTTCGGTACCGAGGCCACCGATCTGAAGACGGTCTTCGAGGACCACAAGACGATCCTCGGCCAGATGATCGACACCTTCATCGCGGCCGGCAAGGCCTACGGGAAGATGGACGGCTTCAACTCCGCGCTACTGGACAATGTCAGCGGCAAACCGGACTACATGTGGGACGCCGACGGCTTGGACCCGATGGGCGACCCGCCGAAAGTGCCTGGCACCAACGACGATCTGAAGAATCCCGTCAACGCGATGGACAACAAGGCGGGACTGCAGTCGTTCCAGTCCTCGACCATCAGCCCCGAAGCGCCGGACTACATGAGCTGGTACGACCTGTTCCAGGTCGGCAACTACATCCGGGTCAACAAGGTGGCCGAGAACCTCGCCAACCACGCGGGCACCTGGTGGTGGATGGCGACCGAGGTGAACAAGGTCTACTCGGATCTGCTCAACAAGATCGACTCGGTGACCGTCGACAAGTGGAGCGGACCGGGTAAGGAGACCGCGGTCGCGGCGGTGCAGGCCTACGGCAAGAGCATCCCGGGGCTGTCCACCGCGATCAGGGGCACCGGCGATCTGCTCGTCTACACCTCGGGGTGGCTGAACGAGACCCAGTACAGCATGCCGCCGAACAACGATGCCGACGCGAAGACGCAACAGCAGTGGATTCAAACGGTGCGCGAGAGTTTCCGGCGTACCTATGTCTTCGGGATGAACCAGTCCTCGTCGCATGTTCCGGTACTGCCCGCGGCCGCGGCGGCATTCGGCCAGATTCCGGCCAATCCGTACGACCCGACGGGCCAGAACCCACCGGGCAGTCAGAACCCGCCCGGCAGCCAGAATCCGCCCGGAAGTCAGAACCCGCCCGGCAGCCAGAATCCTCCGGGGGGCGCGACCCCGCCCGGCGGCGCGACCCCGCCGGGCGGTACGACTCCGGGTGGCTCACCCAACGACGCACAGGCCAAAGCCGCGCAGGAGGCCGCGGCCCGGCAGCAGCGCGAGGCCTTGGCGCAGCAGCAGAAACAGGCCGCGGAATACGAGAAGCAGCAGAAGGAAGCCCAGCAGCAGCAACAGAAGGAACAGCAACAGCAACAGAAGCAGCAGGAACAACTGCAGAAGCAACAGGAGCAGCAGCAGGCGGCCGCACAGCAACAGCAGGAACAGCAGCAGGTCATGTCCGCTGTCCAGCAACTGATGTCGGCCGCGCAGCAGGGTGCGCAGCAGCTGATGCAGGCGTTCCAGCAGGTCGCCCAGACCCTGACGCAGCAACAGCAGCAGGACGCGCTGGCCAAGGCCGGGCTGGGCGATATTCCGGGACTGGGCATTCCGGGTATGGACGGCTCGGATCCGCTGTCCGCCCTCGCGGGCGCCGGAGGCGGTGCGGGTGGCGGCGGTGGCGGTGTGCCCGGCGGCAGTGCCGGGCTGCCGGGGTTACCCGCGCTCAATCGCGATCTGGCGCAGGCCTCCAAGTTGTTCCCGCGGGCGAGCACGCTCAGCACGGCGTTGAGCGCCACCACCGTCGACTCCGCGACCGGCCGCGCCGGCGCCGCGCCGATGGCGGGCACTCCCGGTTCGCCGGGTGCGGCCGGGGCGGGCGCGCAGAACCAGCAGGGCAAGGAGCACAAGCGGGCCGCCTATCTGGACTCGGTCGAGCATCTCGAGGACGCGCTCGGCGATGCGCCCGTGGTCGTGAAGCCGGTCGTCGAGAAATGAACCGCAGCTGGAGCTTCACCGATCTCGAATTCGTCGTCATGTGGCGGCATTTCGGTGACGAGGGGCCACCGCGTCCGTTCGTCTACACCACCGACATTCCGCTGGAGGACGACTTCCAGCGCGAATGCACGCGCTTGCGCGACCGGATGCTGGCCCGGCCCGACCACACCCTGTTCGACGCGGTGCGCGACTGCACCCGGCCCGATCTCGCCGTCCTGGTCACGGGATTCGACGGCCACGACCCGCATCGCGGCGAAGGAGCGGTCCGGCTACTGGCCGCCCGGCGAGAGGATCGCGGCTACCTGCTCACCCAACTGCCCGGGCGCACCCTGTTGCACGCCGGTGGATTCACCATGGTGCAGTGCGATCCGCTGCGGCTGGCCGATATGGTCGCGGATGCGCTGCCACAGGTCGAGGCCGGTGGCTCCGGGCACATTCTGTTACCGCCCGATCCGGAATCGGCGGCCGGCGTCACCGAAGCGCACTACGTATCGGCCGACAGTGCGGGCGGTGCCCCGCAACTCTGGGACAGCTACGACGAGCCCGACGACGCCGCCGGGCAGCGCTTTCTCGATATCGTCCCGGAGCGTTCCGGCTCCATCGAAATCGCCCAGGGCGTATCGCGTTTCGGCCCGAGGGGTCGTACCGTCCGGCAACTGGACTGGCGCGACCTGTCCGGCGACGGCCGCTACGTGATCCAGGCGGGCCCGCCGCGCACCGCCGCCGGAGTGGACCGGCAGGGACTGATCGCCGCGATCAACGCCGAGATCATCACCGTCGTCCGCGCGATCAAGGACGAGCGCGTCTGACCGGCCGGCGCCACCGTGCCCGATTCCGACCGACAACGAGGAGCATGATGTCCACCGCGACAACGCGATCGGGTTCGATCGCGGTAGAGACGACCGAACAGGGCCTGCCGCTGCGGATTTCGATCGAGGCGAGCGAATTACGCCGCGAACCTGCCGAATTGGCCGCCGAACTGCTCCGGCTGTGCTCACGCGCGGCCGATCGGGCCGGACTCGCACGGCGGCGCCAACTCGCCGAGGCCGGGCTGAGCAGCGACCTGCTCGCCTTGACCGGACTGCCCACGGCGGAGCAGGTCGAACGGCAGGAATTGATCGACGAGCAGGAGTACGACACGGAACCGCAGAGCTGGCTGAGGTCGGTGGAGTGGTAGGCCACGACGCCGGAGACGACGCGACCGAAGGGGAGCCGATGGCGAATATGCCTGATCTGTCCGGTGTTTCGGTGATGGACGAGCTGGTCGCCCGCACGGAGCGGCAACTGGAACGCATGCGCGATCTGGGTGACCGGATGGCGGGGGTGCGGGCCCGCGAAACCTCACCGGACGGCGCCGTCACGGTGGAGGTCGACGGTAACGGCGCATTACTCGATCTCGTTTTCTCACCGTTGGTGAATCGGCTCACCCCAGCGGAGTTCGAGCAGGTGGTAGTGTCCACCGCGCGCAGCGCCGCCGCCCGTGCGTTCGCGCAACGCGGTGATCTGATCGCCGCATTCAACGAGGAGAACGGCGCCGGTACGCGCGAGATTCACTGACGCGTAACGCGTTCTTAAGCTGCGCGCGTGCCAATCTACGTCGACGCCTGTTGCAATTGCTCGGTAGATGTTCGATCCGCCGGTTACGCGAGCGCGAATCGGCTTACCGGGCAGGGGCTTTCAGATGGGCGAGTTGGTAGCAGTACCGGAGGCGATCCGTCGCTACGGGGACACGGCGGCCGCTATGGCCACCGAAACACTCTCCGCGGGCACGGTGAACCAGGCGGTGGCCATCGCCGCGGCCGTTCCGGTCTTCGGTTTGATCGGTCAGGACTTTCTCGCGACATACGCGCTGGCGCAGGCGAATCACCTGAGTTCGGTGGTCGAGCTGGCGACGGTGCACGCCGGTACCGCGGTGACCGCGCATCAGAGTGCCGCCACCTACGCGACGACCGACCAGGACAACGCCGACCTGCTCGGCGGAATCGGCCGCGCGTGATGGAACCGGGCCTGGACCGGTCGATCGTCGACCTGTTGCGCCAGAGCGCGATGGGGTCGATCGTGGACCGGCCGGTCAACGACGTACTGCGGGAGATGGGGCTGCCGGGCCTGCCGCAGCTGCCGCCGGCGCCACCGCTGCCGCCGGCGCCACCGCTGCCGCAGCTGCCGCCGCTGCCGGTGCTCGACCTGCACGCGCTGACCAAACCGATCACGGATCTGGCCAGCAGTTTCGGCACCGGCAAACTCGGCGCCGGCCCGGGCGCGGACCCGACGCAGGTGCTCTCCCAGATCTCGGCCGTGCTGCAGACCGTCGTGCAATTGGGCACCACGGCGATGCAGACGGCGATGTCGCTGTGGCAGGGCGCGGGCGCGCTGTCGGCGGCGGCCAAATCGACCCAGGCGGCCGCCGACGGTACCGCGGTGGCGGGCCAGGGCGCGCAGATGTCGCTGGGCACGACCGCCGCGGCCGGCAGCGTATTCACCGGAAACGCGCTGATGACGGGCATCACCTCGAAGTACCTGACCTCGCTGGCGGCGGCCGCGCCGTTCATCGTGACCCCGCCGGGGCAGGTGTTCGTGCTGGCGATGTCGGCGCAGACACTGGCCGAGGCGCTCGCCGTGGTCACCAAGACGCGGGTCGAGCTGACCGCGCACAGCGCGAAGATGGCGCACACCGGCCAGAAGGTCAAGATCACCAATGTGCCGCACGGGGTGTCGAATGTCGCCGCGCAGCGGGTCGCGGTGCCGCAGGCTTCGCTGAAGTCCGTGGCCGGCACCACGTCCCGGCTCAGCGCCACACCGTCCGGTATGTCGCTCGCGACCAACGCGTCGAGCTCGAGTAGCGCGGCGGGCAATGCGACGCAATACGTTTCGCAGGCACTGCAGATGGTGCAGTCGTTGTCGGCCGTCGGCGGCGCGGGCGCGCAGGCGGCCACGGGCGTCACCGGCCGCGCCGCGAAACCGATCGCGGCCCCGGTTCCGGCGGCGGGCGGAACTCCGGCGGCGGCCGGAACCGGATCCGGAGCCGGCGCACCGGCTGGCATCGGCGCACCGGCCGCCGGGCCACCCGAGATGTCCTCATCCCTGCAGGCCGCGCGCACCCCGTCGATCATGACGGAGGCGGCCGTCACCGCGAGCACCGAATCCGCGATCGCCTCGTCCGGTACGGCGGGTAGCCCGGGCATGATGCCGATGACGCCGGGCGCCGGCGCGGCCGGAATGGCCCGCGCCGCTTCGGATTCCAGCAGCGCGAGCGACGCGGTGCGCGGACAGCTCGTCACGGCCGCGCACGGTAACGACGTCGTGGGCGATATCGCCGGAGTCTCCCTCCCCGTGGTCGGCGCCGCCGACGCGGTCACCACCACACCGGACACCGAGCCGCCGGACAAAGCTCTCACCCTCTAGGAGTTCGCGATGGAATTCGATCCCGTAGTCGCGGCGCGCACCGCCGCCGATCTCGACGCACTCGCCGACCGTCTGGAGGCGGGCCTGCAGGCCGACACCCCGGCGCTGTCGGTGGCGGCTCCCGGTATCGACGAGGTGTCGCTGCGTGCGGCGACGACCCTGACCGAGGTCGGCGCGTCGTTCGACTCGTCGGGCAACCTCGGCGTGCAGGAGCTGCGCAAACTGGCCGCCACCCTGCGGGCGCAGTCGCGCGGGCTGTCCCGAATGGACAGCGACAACGCCGCCGACCTCGGCGCCACGGCCTGATCGGGGCGCGACGACATGGTCGAACCACCGGGTGACGGCTTCACCGGGGTGGTCTGGGAAGCCAGGCCGACCGAGCGGCTGGCACGCGAACTGACGACCGGCCCGGGATCGGTGCCGATGGCCGAGGCCGCTTCGGCCTGGGGGCGGCTGGCCGCGAACTTCGGTGCCGCCGTGGTGGATTACGACCGGATCGTCGCCGAGATCCGCGGGCACTGGCAGTCCGACCGCAGTGACGAAGTGCTGGAACGCATTGCGCGGATGCGGGATTGGCTGCTCGACGCCGCGACGGCCGCCGGGCGCAACGCCGCCCACGCCGCCGAACAGGCCGCGGCGTACGAGGTGGCCCGGCTGGCGATGCCGCATATCGCGGAGATCGCGGCGCTGGAACAGGCGATGCACACGGTGCAGGCCATCGGGGCCGCGATGGGCGCGCCGCTGGTCGGCGCCGCCGCCGATATCAGCGCCGATCAGGACGTGGCCAAGGCCGGCGCGGCCCGGGTGATGCGCACCTACGAGGCCGCCACCGAACCGCTCGCGATGCCGTGGCAGCAGATCGAGCCGCCGGTGCTGGCCACGGGCGACGCCCTGGCGGGGGAGCAGGCGGCCGCCGCGGTGGCCGCCGAATCGGCATCCGCGATGCCCGCCGTTCCCGGGATGCCCGCCATGCCGAACCTGGCCGCCTTCGATATGCCGCGCACCCTCACCGGCACCCGTGTCCAGACCGTCGCCCAGGTGGCGCGGTCCACCGAATTCACCGCGCTGCAGGCCTCGCCCGCGCAGACCGGGACGGCCACCGGCCAAGCGGTTCCCGCCGCGGCCGGCCCCGCCGCCGCGCAGTCCGAGGAGGAACGCGTCGCCCGGGCGGGGGCGGCGGACGCACCCGCCGTCGGCGAATTCGAGATCGACGCCGGATTGGCCGCCGCCCCAGCGGTTCTCGGTGGCGTCGAGACGCCGCCCGCGTTCGGAACCGCGAGTCCCGCGTAAGGAGTGTTATGGCGACCCTGACCAACGACGCCGTCCTGGCCGTCGCCGAACTGCTCGGCGTGCAGACGTTGCCGCTGGTGCTGGAGGTCGGACCACGACAGGACTCGATCGACGCCTTCACCGCGGCGCGAGCCGAGGCGCTGCGCGGGTTGCGCGGCGCTGGGCTCGTGGACCGCTACGACGACGTCGAGTCGGAACTCGGTGCGGCCCTGTCGATTCTGGCCCGGCCCGAGTCCGAACTCGCGGCGCGGATCGTCACCGTGGCCGGGGTGCATCGAGTGTCGGTGGTGCGGCGCGGCGCCGGGCACGCGGTCGCCGTCCGCACCGGCGACCGGATCGACGTCCGCACCATCTGGGCGGACGACGACGGTGTGGCACTGGCCCGTCCCGTGCTGGAGGTCCTCGGTCCCGCCGAACCCGCGGATATCGCGAGCTTCAGCGCCCCCACCGACGAGCTGGCGCAGCGACTGGACACTGCCACGGCGGCAACGGAATTCGCCGAAGCCCTGTACGGACTGGACGTGGCGGAACGCGCGGCGATCGAATTCGGCATGGCGCTCTCGCAGTGCCACGCGCACGCCGAGATCGTCGCCTACCTCCACGCCGACGGCATCACCACCCGATCCTCCGGCGCCGCGGCGGTGTACGACACCGCCCGGGGCCGGATCGCGGCCAGCCCGGGCATCGCATCCGACCAGCGGATGTGGACCACCTTCACGCCGGGATCCGATCACCGCGTCGCACAGGCGATTACGGCGCTGATCGGCACCTTGCCCGGGGGAAGGTGGATGCCCTAGCTCGCGAGATCCCGTGCCAGTGACCACCTGTAGTACCGACCACCCGCATTACCGGAAAACACAGAGAGGGGCCTGACGATGGCCGGACAGCAAATCAGTAACGATGCAGCGAGTACTTCGCAGGCGCAGACCGATATGGCCAACTCGGTCGATCGCATCCGCGCCACCATCGCCCGCGTGACCGAGGCGGTCGACTCCGCCAAGCGCGGCTGGCAGGGCGACGCGTTCTCGGCGTGCAACAAGGCCGCCCAGGACTGGGACGAGGAAGCGGCCAAGCTGAACCAGATCCTCAACGAGATGACCGAGGAGGTCGGCCACGGTAACAAGACCTACACCGGCCTGGAGAGCGAGAACGAGAACGAGTTCCGTCAGCTCATCTCGCAGACCGGCGGTCTGACCAACCTCGGCGTCTGAGGCGAATCCAGCACAACCGTTCCACCGCACACGTACGAAAGGTAGCGACATGCTTTACGAAAGAACAGTTCTCCAGGAGCTCTCCGACCTGCTGAACGGCTTCCACAAGGATCTGCAGTCCGAGGCGAGCAACCTGCAGGACTGCGCGGCCAAGCTGGCCCAGGCGTGGGAGGGCAACGCCGGTCTCGAGGCGTTCCAGCAGTCGAAGCAGAAGTGGGACCAGCAGTTCGGCGACATCAACGGCGACAGCGACCCCAGCACCGCCATGGGCAAGGTGTCGGCGCTGTCCAAGGCCGTCGCCGCGGCGATGAACAACGCGACCGCCGCCGACAAGGTCGTCGCCAACGGCTTCGGCGGCTGAGTCCGCACCGCAGTTTCCACCACGAAGGGCCCGTCCGATGTCCCAGATCGGGCGGGCCTTTCGCTGTCGTCGCCCGGGTTCGGCGGGCAGCCGCTTCACATGCCGGAACCGCCGAGGCGGGCTCGGCCGGCGTCAGGCCGGAACGGCGGGATGTGCGCCGACGTAGCGCAGTTCCTCCGGTGTCGCCACCATGTACACCCGGGTCTCCCCGGCCTCGGTGCGCACCGTGACCAGGTTGGCCGTCTCGGGATCCTCGATCAGGGTGACGTCGGGTTCGAATCCGTCCGCTGCCTGCCCGGGCCGGCGCAGCAGCATCACCGTCGCGTCGGAGTGGTGCCCGCTCGGCGCGATGCCGTCGAAGACCACCATGGTCGCGAACCGATACGAGCTGGCCTGCTGGGAACCGGCCGACCAGGTGGCGAGCGTGAGCGCCTGCGGCATATCGACGTAACCGACCATCGGCCGCCATTCGTCGTGCCGATTGGTGTGCACCACCACACTGGCGCCCAACGCGATCGCGCGCAGGATCACCTGTTTGGCGACCAGGGGGGAGCCGATGACCTCGACCCGGCGCACGTGCCGGCTCACCAGCGGCAGCGCCACACCCTGGCCCGAGTTGTCGGCGCCGATGAGCTGTCCGCAGCCGGCGATCGGCATCGGCACCCGGTCCAGGGCGTCCGGCGGTCCGAGGTAGCTGTCCAGCGGCAGCGCCGGCACGCCGGTGCCCAGCGGCAGGCTGAAAAGCATTGCGCGCCGCTGCTTTCCGGGCAAAGGAATCAGTCCGGCGGAGCGCACCCGGCACGGCGCGTCGCGGGTCGCGAAGCGTGCGGTCGCCGTCACGGCGATCGAAGTGTCGGTGGTCGCGGCCGTACTGGGCCCGGCATCCGGCACCCGCTGCAGCCGCACGGTGATCGTGGAGGTCACCGTCGGCGTCGACCACACCTCCGCGATGCCGCGAGAGCCCAGGGCCTCGGGTGTCATCCGGTAGGTGGTGTGGTGAAAACCGTTGTGGATCAGACTGTCCGTCGTCTCCTCGAATTCCTCCGGCGTCGCGCCGAGGGTCAACTGGGCGACCGCCTGATTCATCTCGGTCGCCGAGAGCGCGACCGCCGACAGACCGCGCGCGGCGAGCCGATTGGCCACCCGCCGCGTGGCCACGACCGCCGAGCGCAGGGTCCCCTCCGCCCCGCCGCCGCGCCGATCCACGGCGGCGGCGTTGGCCAGCGGATCCAGCCGCAGGACCACCCAGACCGTCCGATGCGCCACGGCCGGCAGCGGCCCGAGGATGCTCTCGTAGGCGCGCGCCACCGCACCGGTGCCGGCACTGCGTGATCCGGTGCTGATCACATCGATGGCGGCCAGCCGGATGTCGAACTGATCGAGACAGCGCGCGATCTCGGCGAGCGGCAGCATATCGTCGCCGAGCAGACCGCTCGGGCTGAGCCGGGTGACCGTTCGCGGCTGCGCGTCGATCCGCAACATGGTGATGAGCCGGCCACCGTCCCAGCGCATTCCGTAACTTCCGCCTTCCGTCAGTGGAACATTGAATGGCGAATGTTGAACGGCGGTGGAACGATTACGAAACAATTGCCAACGAAAGGTAATTCCGCGCGCCAGGGATTGCGCGAGAGAAGTGCCTCGAATCGGCGCCAGCGCGACGATCACCACCACCGCGGCGACAACGACCGGAACCCACCACAGCGGTGTGAAAACCCTTGCCACGAAGGCGCCCACGGCCGCCGTGACCAGCACCGGAAGCACCAGGCGCAGGGGGAGCAGGTGGAAGAGCCAGAATTCCGTCGAACGCAATTGCGGTGCGTTCGAGCGCGATTCGGAAGCGTCGGATGAATCGTCTCGAGGCGGTGTGACTTTTTCTCCGCGCGCGGTGGAGTTCATGCGCACATAATGGACCGAACTCGTTCGGCTTCGCTAGTCTGTCGAAGCGCGGACGGAATCGGTTCGCGCCCTCGAATCGGGTCATCGGAATCAGCTAGTGGGTATCGGGAGGCGGTTGTGCCGGCGCAGTTGACGACCCGTGCCCAAGTCAACGGTTACCGGTTCCTGCTCAAGCGTTACGAGCACGCGCTCGTGCGGCGCGACGTCCGGATGCTGCACGACCCCATGCGGACCCAGTTCCGTTCGCTCGTCATCGGCGCCGTACTGGGACTTTTGGGCGTGGCGGGTGCGGCGATCCTGGCCTTCCTGCACCCGCAGGGCTCCGTGGGTGACTCGAAGATCGTGATGGGCAAGGATTCCGGTGCGCTCTACGTCCTCGTGGACGGAACCTTGCATCCGGTGCTCAATCTGGCCTCGGCGCGCCTCGTCACCGGCGCCGACGCCTCGCCGGCCTCGGTCAAGGACAGCAAACTGACCCAGCCGCGCGGTCCGCTACTGGGTATTCCCGGCGCGCCCGGTGCCCTGCCCGGATCGGGCGATCCCCGGCGGTCCACCTGGACGATGTGTGACAACCTGCTGCCTTCCGCGACGGGTGGTGCGGCCGCGACGGGCCCGCTCACCACGGTGATCGCCGGGCCGCTGGACAATCCGGCCGGTGGCGCCCGCGCGGTGCCGGTGCGCGCGGACCAGGCGCTGCTGGCCACCCACGGCGGTAAGACCTTCCTCGTCTACGACGGTAAGCGTGCCGAGATCGATCCCGGCGATTCCGTTCTGGTCCGCTCCCTCGGTTTGCGGGATCAGCGTCCACGGCCGATCGGCGGTGCGCTGCTCGATGCCACCGAACCCGTTCCGCCGCTGGCAGTTCCGGACATCGACCGGCACGGGACGCCGGGTCCGGGCAAGCTGTCGGATGTGCCGGTCGGCGGTGTGATCCGAGTACACGGCGTGGACGCCGACGAGCTGTACGTGGTCCTCGCCGACGGCGTGCAACGGGTCACGCCGTTCGCCGCGGGCCTGATCCGCGACGCGAATTCGCAAGGGATGAACGAGATCTCGACCGTTCCGCCGGACCGCATCGTCGGTGTCCCGGTTCTGCACCGGCTGCCGATCGACGATTTCCCGCAGCAGGTTCCGTCCGTGCTCGCGCCCGACGCCGATCCGGTGGCCTGTCTGTCGTGGACCCGTGCCGCCGACGACGCGCGCGCCACGGTCACTCTGCTCGCCGGCCGCGCGCTGCCCCTGCCCGCGGATGCGGAGCCGGTCGTCCCGGCGACCGCGGACGGCGCCGGCGATCGGATCGACGGCGTCTATCTGCGCCCGGGCACGGGGGAGTTCGTGCGGTCGGTCGGCGCGGAGCCGGGCGCGGTGAGCAACGGCCCGCTGTTCTATTTGGGCGACAACGGGATTCGGTACGGCATCCCGGATGCCGACACCGCCAAGGTCCTCGGAATGCCGAAGACGCCGAAGCCGGCGCCGAAGCCGATCGTGGAGGCCTTGTCGGCGGGCCCGGCGCTGACCCGGCAGGACGCTCTGATGAGTCACGACAGCCTGCCGCAGTGCCCGGACGCGGGCGCGAGCGCTGTAGCCTGCGCCCGGCCGATCCCACCGCCGGGCAAGAACAACTGACCGCCACGGCCGCCCGGCAGCGCGACCGGTCCGCCGATCGCGGTGCGGCTCAGCGCAATCCGCCGAGTACACCTTCCAGCGCCTTGGCCATATCGGCGCCCTCGATCCGCATGAGCACCGTCTCGTCCACCGCCGACAGGTCGATGGATTCGTCTGTGGCCAACCGGAATTCGCGCTCCTCCTCGGCGGCTTCGATCACATTGCGAATGAACCGGCCGTTACCGGCGAGGTCCACCGCCCGCCGCTGCTCACCGCTCTGATCCACCACCTGGCGCTCGTAGAGCTCCCGGCACGCCGCCTGGAGCAGTTCCAGCGCATCTTCGGCGACCTCCGAATCCCGTTTGCTCGCAATGAACTGACCGATCCGGCCGAGTTCCTCGGGAGTGTAGGACTCGAACTTCACGCGCTTGGCGAAGCGGGATGCCAGACCGTCGTTGGAGGCCAGGAACCGGTCGATCTCGCCGTCGTAGCCGGCGATGATGACGATCAGCCGATCGCGGTCGTTCTCCATCCGGGCCAGCAGGGTGTCCACCGCCTCGCGGCCGAACGCGTCACCGCCGGACAGGCCGGTCTGAATGAGTGTGTACGCCTCGTCGACGAACAGCACTCCGTCCATCGCGGAATCGATCAATTTATTTGTTTTTATCGCGGTGCTTCCCAAATGTTCACCGACGAAATCCGAACGCTTTACCTCTACCAGTCGATCGGTTTTCAACAAACCCAACCCACAGTAAATTTTTGCCACCACTCGGGCAATCGTCGTCTTACCGGTTCCCGGCGGGCCGGTGAACGCAAGGTGTTGTCCGCGTGGCGCGCTGGACATACCTTTCTCGGCTCGAATCTTCGCCAATTGCGCGGTGGCCTGGAGTTTCGCCACCTGAGTTTTCACCGCGGCCAGGCCGATCTGCTCGTCCAACTCCGCGCGGGCGACCTCGAGCAGGCGCTTGGCCCGATCGCCGCGCTCCTCGGTCTCGACCTGCTCGGCGGTGGGCGCCGAGGCCGGATCCCAGCGGTCGGTGCGCGCGTCGATCAGTTCTTTCGAGGTCACCGTGAGGCGGTACTTGCGGTCGCGCATGGCCTGGGTGTTCGCGGCGAAGTCCGGCGCCTCGGAGAACACCTTCTCGAACAGGGCCTGTGCCTCGTCCTCGCGGCCCATCTCGCGCAGGCACAGTCCGCGGCAGAATCGGGCGGTGGTGGCCGCGGCCGGAATCGGACCGCTCTCGGCGGCCTCCATCCGGCGGATCGCCTCGCCGAACAGGCCGAGCTGCGCACAGGCCGTGCCGACCATCACGTGTGCGCCCGCGGCCAGGTAGGAGTCCTGCCAGTCCGCCGAACCGGCCAGCACGGTCATCACATCCGGCCAGCGCTGCGTCGTGTAGTGCAGCAGGCCGCGAACGTACTGGCAGATCCGGTCGTCGAGATCCCGATCCGGCTGCGACAGCAGACCCGCGCGATGCCGGGCCAGCTCGTCGAGCACCTGCTCGGCCTCGTCGTAATCGCCGGCGGAGATCAGCTGGGTCGCCTGCGCCAGCCAGATCTCGGTGTATCCGGCCAGCGGATAGTCGATGTACTGGCCCACCACGAACCGGCCAGCCAGCTGCCGCGGCGCCAGGCCGAGCCGGCGCTGCTCGCGGTAGAGGGTGGAGCCGCTGGTCTTGTAGAGGTTGAACACCACCTCGGGGGTGATCTCCCCGGCCGCGGCCCGGCCCAGCCAGGCGTCGCACATGCCCGGATCCCATTCGGTGGCGCGCTGGAATGCGAGCTTCGCATATTCGAGATCGGGCGTGGATTCCTGGCCGTCGATAGCGATGCCCAATGACAATACGCCGGCATCGAAGGCGCGTTGTGCTTGGCGGTTGCCGGTCATACGGACAGTCCCCTAAACGCGTGAATGTGCTAATTCTCGCTCAGCATACCGGCTGCCGTGACAGCCGATCTCGGTTAAGTTTGGAACGTCGCAATACAGCGACGAAAATCGTAGGGAGTTCTGTAATCCGTGACCGAGTCGTCGAGCAGCGGCGTGGGGGCCGTTGACCCGGAATTGTGCCGAGTGTCGGTGATCGGCGGAAATACTCAACTCGATGTGGGCCTGCCCGCGACCGTGCCGGTCGCGGCCTACATCACCGACCTGGTCGAGCTGATCGATTCCCGCAATCCCGACCTGACCGAACACGACGAGGGCGCGCCCGTGCGCGCACAGCACTGGACGCTGGCGCGGATCGGCCGCGATCCGATCCCGCCGCACCAATCACTCACCGACGCCGAGGTTTTCGACGGCGAGTTGCTGGTGTTGCGCTCGGTGACCGCCAAGGAGGCGCCCGCGCTCTTCGACGATGTGATCGACGCGGTCTCGCGGCTCACCGCCGAATCGGGAAACGCCTGGTCACCGACGGCGGCGCGCCGAATGGGGTTGGGCGCCGGGCTGATCGCGGTACTCGTCGCGGTCGCGGTCCTGGTGTCCGGTAAGGGCACCGGCATCTGGAACGGATTCATCGCGCTCGGCGTGGGCGTGCTCGCCGCCGGCGCCGCGGTGATCGTCGCGCGCCGCTATCCGGCCGAGCGCACGACCGCGAACGTGTTGTCGCTGTTCGCGATTGCGCTGCTGGGCGCGAGCGCGGGCCTGCTCACACCGGGCCGGGTGGGATCACCGCACGTCCTGTTCGCGGCGGTGGCGGCTCTGGTGGTGGCGCTGGCGCTGTATTCGATGACCCGCGCCGCGTCGCTCGTGGTGGCCGCGGTGGTCACCAGCGCCGCGGTGCTCGCGGTCGCGGCGGCGGTACGGATGGTGTGGGACTTCGACATCGCGAAGATCGCCGTCGGCGTGCTGATCGCGGGGCTGGTGCTGATCACGATGGCTCCCCGGGCGGCCGTCGCCGCGGCGCGCCTGCCGGTTCCCCCGGTGCCGACGGCCGGGGGCGCGATCGACCCCACCGATCACGAACCGCGCCCGACCATCGCCGATATCGGCGTCATCGGCGCGACCGCGCTGCCCTCGGCGGCCGGGCTGGAGCGCCGGGCCCACGCGGCGAATCAGTACCAGTCCGGAGTCCTGGTGGGCGCCACTCTCGCAGCGGGTTTCGGCGCCGTCCTGGGGGCCGATCCGCTGGGCGAGGCGCGCTGGCAGGGGTTGGTGCTGGCGGCGATCACCGCGGTGGTGCTGTGCCTGCGTGGCCGGGCGTACGCCGATCTCACCCAGGCGTCGACGATGATCGCGGGCGGCACCGCGGTGGCGCTCGCCGTCACCGCGGGAGCCGCTGTGGCGAACGAGGATTGGCGCGCGGTCGGCGCGGGCCTGTTGCTGATCGTCGCCGCGGCGGTGGTCGCCTTCGGTGTGCTCGGACCTCGCGCGGACGTGTCGCCGGTGGTGCGGCGGGCAATCGAGATCTTCGAGTATCTGCTGATCATCGCCATCGTGCCGCTGTCGCTGTGGCTGATGGACGTCTATTCGGCCGCCCGGAACATCTGATCGGGCCGATGACTGTGCTGCGCTACGGAAGAGATTGTCCGGTAGCGGGTTTCGCGCGCGGGGCGGCTCGCCGGCTGCGCGTGGCCGCTGCCGCGGCGGTACTCGGCGCGTCGCTGCTCGGCGGTGGTCCCGCGACCGCGGTCGCACCGCCGGCGATCGATGAGGGCGCCCTCGGGCAGGCGCTGGCCGTCAACGCGAAGAACGGTCCGCCGGACCAGACCGAGAAGCGCGCGGTCTGCGCCGAGCCGTATCTGACCGGGGCGATTCCGCGGGATCCGCCACTGCCCCAGCGGATTCTCGATCTGGACCGGGCCTGGAAGTTCAGTCGCGGCGCCGGACAGAAGGTCGCCGTCATCGACACCGGGGTGAACCGCCATCCGCGCCTGCCGGATCTGCAACCCGGCGGCGACTTCGTGACCGCCGGCGACGGCACCGAGGACTGCGACGGCCACGGCACCCTGGTCGCCGGCTTGATCGCCGCGCGCCCGAGTCCCGCCGACGCCTTCTCCGGCGTCGCCCCGGAGGCGCAGATCCTGGCCATCCGGCAGCTGAGCCTGCAGTACGAGGCGAAGAACCGCAACAACGACGAGACCGGCAAGGTCGCCGCCGGCGGATACGGTGACGTGCTGACGATGGCGGCCGCCGTGGTGCGCGCGGTCGACATGGGCGCCACCGTGATCAACATCTCCGAAGTGTCCTGCAGCCCAGCCGGTTCCGAGACCGCCGACGGCGCACTGGGCGCGGCGGTCGAATACGCCGCCGACCGCAATGTCGTCGTGGTCGCCGCGGCCGGCAATCTCGACCAGTCCGCCTGCTCGGCCCAGAACGACACCAGCGGCTGGAACGGAGTGCGCACCGTCATCAGCCCGGCCTGGTTCACCCCGTACGTGCTCTCGGTCGCCTCGACCGATCCGGACGGCGCGACCTCGCCGTTCTCGATCCACGGCCCGTGGGTGGGGGTCGCCGCGCCCGGCCGGTCGATCATCTCCCTCGACAGCAAGCCGGGCGGAACCGGTCTGGTCGACACCGAACACGGTGACGACGGACCGCTCACCATCGACGGCACCAGCTTCTCGGCGGCCTTCGTCTCGGGTCTGGCGGCCTTGGTACGCAGCAGATTTCCCGAACTGAGCGCGGCGCAGGTGATCGACCGGATCGAGCGAACCGCGCACAACCCCGGCGCGGGCCGCGACGATCGGGTCGGGTTCGGCCTCATCGATCCGCTGGCGGCGCTCACCGCGCAGCTGCCGCCGCCACCCGGCCAGGCCGCGCAGGTGCCACGGGCGATCGCGCCGCCCGCCCCGGATCCGGGCCCCGATCCGCTGCCGCGCCGGGTGGCGACCGTCGGCTCCGGCGCGTTGCTGGCCCTGCTGGCCGTCGGCTGGGCCGCCGCCCTTCCCTACCGGCGCAGGCGATCCGAACCGGTCGCCGACGATCCGGCCGCCGGATACCTGTCCGCCACCCCGGCTCCCACCGGGACCGACTCGCCTCGAGGAGAGTAGGCATGTCCACCGACGGATTCGTGCGCCGACCGCGGATCGCCCCGCCGCGGGCACCGGGCGGAGAGGTGGCGCTGACCGCCCCGCCGGAGATTCCGCGGCCGGTGCCGCCCGCCCTGCTGATGCGGCTCATGCCCGTGGTCATGGTGGTCGCGGTGGTCGGCATGCTCGCGATGATGGTGATGATGGGGCGCAATCTGCTCGCCAACCCCTTCATGCTGATGTTCCCGATGATGATGCTGATGTCGATGGTCGGGATGATGGCGGGGATGCGCGGCTCGGGCGGCCCCAAGCGCGCCGCCGAATTGAACGAGGAACGCAAGGACTACTTCCGCTACCTCGACCAGGTCCGCCGCGATGTGCGCAAAACCGGTGGCGCCCAGCTGCAATCGCTGATCTGGAGCCATCCGGAACCGGCCGATCTGCGCGCGGTGGCCGGCACCCGCCGGATGTGGGAACGCCGCCCCAACGACCCGGATTTCGGGCATGTGCGCGTCGGGGTCGGCAGTCACCGGCTGGCCACCAAACTGGCCCGCCCGGAGACCGGTCCACTCGAGGACCTCGAACCGGTCTCCACAGTGGCGCTGCGCCGCTTCGTGCGCACCCACTCGGTGGTGCACGGCCTGCCCACGGCCCTGTCGCTGCGTGCGTTCCCCGCGATCAACATCGAGGGCCGGCCGGACGAGACGCGCATGCTGGTGCGCGCCATGCTGATGGAATACGTGACCTTCCACGGCCCCGACCACGCCGCGGTCGCGATCATCTGCGCCGACCCGGACGCCGAGGCCTGGTCGTGGGCGAAATGGCTCCCGCACCTGCAACATCCGGTGGACCGCGACGGCATGGGCGCGGCCCGGATGATGTATCGCTCGCTGGCCGAACTCGAGACCTCGATGGCGGCCGAACTGCTCGAGCGCGGCCGGTTCATGCGCAACGCCCAGCCCACCGCCGGGCGCATCCATCTGCTGGTCATCATCGACGACGGCTATGTCAGCGGTACCGAGCGGATCGTCAGCGACGCCGGCCTGGACTCGGTCACCGTGCTCGACCTCACCGCGCCGCAGGCCGGGCTCGCGGTGCGCCGCGGTCTGCAACTGGTGGTCGCCGACGGTACCGTCGCCGCGAGATCCGCCGCGGGCGTGGAGCAATTCGCCACGTCCGACCCGGTGACGATCGCCGAAGCGCAGACCCTGGCCCGGGCGCTGGCCCGCTATCGGGTGGCCACCGCGGCCCAGATCGTGAGCCTCGGCGACGAATCGCGAGCCGTGCCCGGCCTGATGGAGCTGTTGAAGATTCCCGATGCCGCGCAGATCGATCCGGCGTCGGTGTGGCGCCCGCGCAACGATCGAGAGCGGCTACGCGTGCCGATCGGCATCACGCCCGACGGCACTCCCGTCGAGATCGACATCAAGGAGTCGGCCGAGAACGGCATGGGCCCGCACGGATTGTGCATCGGCGCAACGGGTTCGGGTAAGTCGGAATTCCTGCGCACCCTGGTGCTGTCCATGGTGACGACCCATTCGCCGGATCAGCTGAACATGGTGCTGGTCGACTTCAAGGGTGGCGCGACGTTCCTCGGACTCGAATCGCTCGCGCACGTCGCCGCGGTGATCACCAACCTGGAGGAGGAGATCGCCCTCGTCGACCGCATGAAGGACGCGCTGTCGGGGGAGATGACCCGGCGCCAGGAACTGCTCCGCTCGGCCGGCAACTTCGCCAACGTCACCGAGTACGAGCGAGCCCGCGCGGCCGGCGCGGCGCTGGATCCGCTGCCCGCGTTGTTCATCATCGTCGACGAGTTCTCCGAATTGCTCTCGCAGAAGCCGGATTTCGCGGACCTGTTCGTCATGATCGGCCGTCTGGGCCGGTCCCTGCGCGTCCACCTGCTGTTGGCCTCGCAGCGGCTCGAGGAGAACAAGCTGCGCGGCCTGGACTCGCACCTGTCCTACCGGATCGGCCTGCGCACCTTCTCCGCCAACGAGTCGCGCGCGGTGCTCGGCATCACCGACGCCTATCACCTGCCGAGTGTGCCGGGCTCGGGCTACCTCAAAAGCGATGCCGACGATCCGCTGCGGTTCAACGCCTGCTACGTCTCCGGCGCCTACGAATCACCCGCGGGCAACGCGCCCGGCCGCACCGGCGGTGGGCAGCGCGGCGGCGGACAGGAGCCGGTGGTGTTCACCGCGGCGCCGGTTCCGGTGCGCACACCGGTCACCGCCGCTCCGGCGCGCGGACCGCTGGGCCGGCCCGAACTTCCGCCGCCGCCCGGCTCACCGGAAGCGGAGCTGGAGCTGCCGCCCGGCACCCCCGCCGAAACCGTGCCCAAGACACTGCTCAACGTGGTGGTGGACCGATTGCGCGGTCACGGCCGCCCCGCCCACGAGGTGTGGCTGCCTCCGCTGGACGAATCACCGTCGGTGGACATGCTGCTACCCGATCCGGACTGGCGCTCGCCGGTGAACCGGCACGGCCGGTTGTGGTGGCCGATCGGTGTGATCGACAAGCCCTACGAGCAGCGCCGCGATGTGCTGATCGTGGATCTGTCGGCGGGACAGGGCAATCTGGCCGTGGTCGGCGGTCCGCAGTCGGGCAAGTCGACCACGCTGCGTTCGATCATCATGGCGGCCGCGGCCACCCACACGCCGGAGCAGGTGCAGTTCTACTGCCTGGACTTCGGTGGTGGCACGCTGGCGGGCCTGTCCGACATCCCGCACGTCGGCTCGGTGGCCGGGCGCATGGATATCGACCGGGTGCGCCGTACCGTCGCCGAGATGGTGACCCTGCTGCACCAGCGCGAGGAGCGGTTCCGGGAGCTGGGCATCGAGTCGATCCACGAATTCCGCCGCCGTAAAGCCGAACTGGCACAGCGGAGTCCGGCCGAACAGGCGGCGGACCCGCTGTCGCAGGATCTGTTCGGCGACGTCTTCCTGGTCGTCGACGGCTGGGCGACCATCCGCGCCGAATTCGACGTGCTGGAACCGGCCTTCAACGCACTGGCCGCGCAGGGTCTGTCCTACGGGATCCACCTCATGATCGGCGCCACCCGCTGGGGCGAGATCCGCCCGGCGGTCAAGGATCTCGTCGGCACCCGGCTGGAACTGCGCCTCGGCGACCCCAGCGATTCCGAAATGGACCGCCGCACCGCGGTGCTGGTACCGGTGGGCCGCCCCGGCCGCGGTCTCACACCGGAGAAGCTGCATATGCTGGTCGCCCTGCCGCGCCTGGATTCCAGCTCCGATCCGGCGACTCTCTCCGACGGTATCGCGCTGGCGCGCAGCCAGTTCGCCGAGCTCTACGGTGATCGACGCGCGCCCGCGGTCCGCATGCTGCCGCTGCGGGTGCCGCGCGAACAGGTGCTCGCCGAGGCCGCGAAGCACGGGATCGAATGCAGCGCCACCCGGGTGGTGGTCGGCCTCGGCGAGAACGAATTGGCGCCGCTGGTCATGGATTTCGACGCCCAGCCGCATCTGATGGCATTCGCCGACGTGGAGTGCGGCAAGACCACGCTGCTGCGCAACATCGTGCTCGGCATCGCCGAGAATTCGACGGCCGAGCAGGCGCGCGTCATCCTGATCGACTACCGGCGCACGATGCTCGGCGTCCTGGAGGGCCAGCAGCTGGCCGGCTACTCGACCTCCGGCCAGACGTCGTTCGACATGATCAAGGAGGTCGCCGCCTATCTGCGACAGCGGATTCCGGGTTCGGACATCACGCCGCAGCAGTTGCGCGACCGCAGCTGGTGGACCGGGCCGGAGATCTACATCGTGGTCGACGACTACGACATGGTCGCCACCGGTGCGGGCAATCCGCTCGAACCGCTGCTGGAATTCATCCCGCAGGCCCGCGATATCGGTATGCATCTGATCGTGGCGCGGCGCTCCGGCGGTGCCTCGCGGGCGCTGTACGACAAGGTGCTGGGCATGATGAAGGACCTGTCGGTCGACGCGCTGCTGATGTCGGCGCCCAAGGACGAGGGCAAACTGCTCGGCGACGTACGGTCGGGCAAGCTGGCACCGGGCCGGGGCACGCTCGTATCCCGTGCCAGGGAGAACGAAATGGTGCAGGTGAGCTATCTGCCGCCGGTCTGAGGTCAGGGCACCGGATCGCCCCGGTCGGCGTGCAGGTGCCGCCGCACTATCGGTTCCGGTAAGTCCCAGCTGTCGGTGCGCCGTTCGAACAGCGCGGCCGACGGTCCGGTGACCCCCGGGTTGGCGATGCGGGCCAGCCGGAATCCGGCCGCGCGGTAGTACCGGTGCAGGTCGGTATTCCTGGTCCAGGCGTCCAATCGCACCCAATTGCGTTGCCGCGCAACGGCCACCGCGGCGGCATGGGCGAGCAGCGCGCGGCCGACACCGCAGCCGGCGAAGCGCAGATCGACGATCATGTAGTGCACGATCACCGCGTCGGCGATCTCCCGCGGTGACCACAAACCGGGGTCGGCGCGATCGTTCACGGTGACGGTTCCCGCGAATTCGCCGTTCACCTCCGCCACCCAGGTCTCCCCGGCCGAGACCGACCGGCCGACCGCGTGGGCAAACCGTTCGATCGGCAGCCCCCGGCCCTGCCGGGTCCACTGGTCCGACCCGCGTGCCGCAAGCCAGGCCGTCCGTTGGAGCCGTAGTCGGCAGATGCTGCCGAGGTCGGCCGAGCGGGCCCGGCGGATGCGGATCGTCATGGTGAGCCGGGAACCAGCGAGTTACCGAAGGAATGGGAGTTGCCCGGAGGAGGCGGCGCCCCCAGGGTCTTGCGGATGAGGGCGGTGCCCTCGTCGTCACCGAGTTCGTAGGCCAGCCGGTTGCGTGCGGCCAGCGACCGCTGGCGGGTGACCCGCATGATGCGGGTGTTGCCGGCGCCGATGCGCAGATGGTCGAGCAGCATGGTGCCGGCTCCGACACCCAGGACGGCGGCCTCGTCGGCACTCGCGGGGCGCGCCACGACCGTATCCCGATGGGCCGTTTCGGGATATCCGCGTGCGGCCAGCCGCCGCGTGGTGCCCTCCGGAATGTCGTGCGGGGAATCGATTCCGGTGAGTTCGGCGAGGTCACGCGGGTAGTAGCTGACCTCCCACGACCACGGTTCGTTGTCGAGGTACTGCACCACGGTGCGGGCGACGACCCAGGAGTCCTTCGGTACGCCGAGCCAATGCGCGACGTCCGTACCGGCCGGTTCCATCCGGGCGCTGAACTGTTTGGCCGGTTCCCGCCCGGCAGCGCGGGCGGTCTCGGAGAAGATGTCGTGTGCCGACTTGGGGCGGTCGCGCCGAATGTGGCTGGTCACCACGGATTCCAGGACCTCCTGGCTGCGCACGATCGTGCCCCGGGAAGTCGCTGTGAACAGCAGGTTTTCGGCGACGAGCACCTGAATCGCGTTGCGCGCGGTGGTGATCGAGACATGCATCTGATCGGCCAGCTCGTTGTGGCTGGGCAGGCGATCACCAGGTTTGTACGTGCCGTCGCGAATCGCCTCCCGTAGGACGTCGGCGATGCGCTGGTACCTCGGACCGGCGGCCATCTCGCTCCTCGGTTGTACCTTCAAGGAAGGAGAGTCTACTCTGCTGGTTGACGGGGCAGTGTGACCCTTGACACACACATTCAGAGGTTTATTGTAATGAACGTCCTGACCATTGGTTGTACGGCGACGACGGCGAGGCAACGTGGCTGGTTTGGAGACGTCCCCGATGGTGGTCGTGGCATTGCCCGACACACCACACACACCGACGGCCGTCGAGTTCCTGACGACCGAAGTTCTGCCGAGTTCGGATCTGTTGTTGCGTGCGTGCCGGGGGCACCGCGTGATCGGCGGCCCGATCCTGTGGTTCGCGCGCGACCTGGCGGTGCTGTTCGAACGCCAGCTCGGCCGCGGCGGTTCCACACCGGATCCGGACTCCGCCCTGATGATCGAAATCGGCAGACGGCGAATGGAATTGGTGATGGCGATCGACGATTGGATCGTCCGTGCCGTGCCGCAGCAGGGCTCCGGCGCCACCTTGCACACCGAAACGATCGGCGCCGTCATCGACCGGCTGGCCGAAGCGTCGGTCCGCGCGCACCACGCGCTGATGACCCTCGACGCGAACGACGATGTGCTGCACAGTGCCTGGCATCACCTGGCCGAATTGGCCGACGGTTACGACGATCTGGTGCGTGAGGTCCTCGCCGGACGGCGTCGCCTGCCGAGCTGGTGAGCCGGTCTAGTAGCTCAGCGATCGGCACGAGCCCGCCATCCGCGGTGCGCGGCTGAGGCGTGACCGATCCGCCGGCAGCGGTGCCGGATTCAATCGGGTCACCCGCCGTGGTCGTGACCCACCGGCCAGTTCGGTGAAGCGAATCGTGTTCCAGCCGAACGGCATCAGGTGGACCGGTTCGCCGCGTTCCTCCAGGCGCTCGGTGAGTTCGGACACGACGTCCAGCGCATCCGCCAGGCCGGTGAGTACGTCGTCGGGTGCTCCACCGCCGGCGCGTCGATCGTTTCGTGCCCACGGCGCCACGCTCTCGACGACGATGTAGCCGGCGTCGTTGTGTAGCGCAATGGTTTTCACGACCTCGACCGCCGCCGGAAGCACCGCGGCATCGCCCGGCTCGACCGCGATCTGCAGGACCAGGCAGTCCACGAACATCTTCCGGGCGCGCACGGCCGCCGGATCCAGCGCGACCGCGCACGGCCCCGCCGCGGTGACCTCGTATTCGAAGAGGTGACACGCACTGCTCACGATGCGCATCGTGCACCTCTGTTCGCCCACACCGTCATACCGGAAACCCTAAGCGGTGGATACGCGCAATAGCAGTGTCGTATCCGACGCATTCAGTACTGTTTGCGACATGGATGTCGCGATTTTCGTCGTGGACGGCGTCGGAGACCTCGGTCTCGCCGCCGTCCTGGAGGTCTTCAACACGGCGAACTCGCTCGTCGACGATCCGGAACTGGAACCCGAGCCGTGGCGGGTGCACACCGTCGCGCTCGGCGGCAGCGTCCGCTCGGGCCACGGCCATCTGATTCCCACCACACCGTTGGCCGAGGTACCCGCCGACATCGGCCCGATCATCGTGCCCGCCGTGCTGGCCATGGATGCCGACGCGGTGGTCGACCTCATCGCCGCGCCCGCCAACAGGCCGGTACTGGAACGCATTTCGCAGGCGCACCTGGCGGGGACCGGGCTGGCCGCCGCGTGCACCGGAACCTTCTTCCTCGCCGAGGCCGGGGTGCTCGACGGGCTGCCCGCGACGACGAGCTGGTGGCTCGGCCCGGCCTTCCGCCGCCGCTATCCGAACGTCGACCTGGACGAGGGACGCATCCTGTGCCGTTCCGGTCATATCGCGACGGCCGCGGCGGCCCTGGCGCACCTCGACCTCGCATTGGCCACGGTGGCCGGTCGCAGTCCCGCCCAAGCCGAACGCGCGGCCCGGATGCTGTTGGCCGGCAGCGGAGGCGAGCAACGCGACTACATCGTCCCGCAGGTGATCGCGCGCGGGAACTCGCTGGTGGCGGCGTTCGAACGCTGGGTGCGCGGCCATATCGCCGAGCAGTTCCGGATCACCGACGCCGCCCGCGAACTCGGCGTCACCGTGCGCAGCCTGCAGCGCGCGACCCAGGCCGAAATCGGGATGTCACCACGGGATTTCGTAAACGAGATCCGCCTCGAGCGCGCCACCCGGCTGCTGCGCACCACCAACGCCACCGTGGAGACGGTGGCCGCCCGGGTCGGCTACCTCAACGCGGGCACTCTGCGCAGCCTGTTCCGGCGCCGCCGCGGACGCAGTATCGCCGAAGTCCGGGCGACCCCGCTCACCTGGCAGGACCGCGGCACTCAGTAACCGCCGAACCGCCGATGGTCGGTGGCGAAATCGTCGGCCACCGTCGCGGCCAGTTCGACCAGCGCCCGCTTGGTGTTCTTGTGCAGCCGAGCCAGATCGATCTCGGCGCCCTCGGCCAGATGTGGGTCGTAGGGGATGACGTGCACGGCGCGGCAGCGGGCCAGGAAGTATTCGCGCAGATGCTGAATCGCCACATTCGGCGACCCCTCGCGCGGCAGATTGATCACCACCACGGCATTGCGCACCAGGTGATCGTGCCCGTGCAGCGAGAGCCAGTCCAGCGTCGCCGCCGCACTACGGGCGCCGTCGATCGCCGACGACGAGATCAGCACCAGCGAATGCGCCAGATCCAGCACACCCGCCATGGCCGAATGCATCAGTCCGGTACCGCAGTCGGTCAGGATGATGTTGTAGAACCGCTGCAGGACGCGCAGCACCTGGCGGTACTCGTCCTCGCTGAACGATTCCGACGCCGCCGGATCACGCTCACTGGCCAGCACCTCCAACCGGCTGGTGGCCTGCGAGGTGTGCCGCCGGACGTCGCCGTAACTGCGAATCTGCTGATCCAGCAACAGATCTCGCACCGTGGACCGGGTCTGCAGCGGCACCCGCTGCGAGAGAGTGCCGAAGTCCGGATTGGCGTCGACGGCGATCACGCGGTCGCCGCGGATGGAGGCGAAGATCGAGCCGATGCCCATGGTGGTGGTCGTCTTGCCGACGCCGCCCTTCAACGACAGGGTGGCGATCCGGTAGTCGCCCCGCACCGGCTGCCGGATGCGAGCCACCAGTTCCTGCAGGCGCCGCTCCTCCGCGGACATACCCGGATTGATGGCACCGCCCGACATGTGGTGCACCGCGCGCCGCCACCCCGAACCGGGGGCCTTCTTCGCCCGGCGCATCGGCACATCCTCCAGCGAGGGCGTCACGCCGTTGGGTGGGTACTGCTGCGGCGGCTGACCCTGCTGGTACTGCTGATGCTGCGGCTGCGGCTGGTGGGCCTGCGGGTTGGGGGCCTGCTGATACTGCTCGGGTGAATGGGCCTGCTGCCCCGGCATGTACGGATTCGGCTGCGCGTACTGCTGCGGCTGGGAATACTGATCCGCCTGCCGTGCGGCCCACTGCTGTTCGGGACCGGTCGCCGGGCCCGGCACCTGCGGCGGCGGTTGCGGCGCGCTGTGCCACTGGGCGTCCGGGGCCGGCTGTGGGATCGGAGGCTGCGAAACCCCCTGCGGGCCGACGACCATCGTCGATTCGGAATTCGGCGCCTGCGGCATCGGGCCGGAATGCGGTGTGTGCGTTGCGAAGTCCGGAGCAGGTGGCTGCTGGTACTGCGTCGTCTGCGGCGCCGCGCCGTACTGCGGACCGGTGCCTTCGGGCAGCTGCTGATGCGTGTCGGGCCGCGGTGCCGGCGCATCCGGTCCGTTCCAGGCGGCACCGGCATCCGGTCCGGGGCGCACGACAGGTTCCTGAGCCGGCACCCGGTCGGAGTCGAGCCGATGGCGGCCGCTCCACTGCTGATCTGCCGAACCGGCGCCGGCATCTCCGGAGCCGTAGAAGCCGACACCGCCGACGACCGACGACGCACCCGAATCACTCTCCGGCGCATGGGTTCCCACCGTCGGCGGGTGGAGAGCCCGCGGTCCGGAAGCTGCGCCACCGTGCGGAACTGCGGCAGTGCCGATTGCGAAGGCATCCCACGTGCCGGCGCCACCGTTCCCCGTCACATCCGCTGCCGCGGGGAGGTCCGCGTGAGGCGTATTCGATACGGCGGTCTCGCCGGGCGCACCAGAATCCGAGATCGGCGCGACCGAGGCCTCGGTGGCGTCGCGCGCGGGCGCGGAATCGGCCTGCGCGGCCGACTGTTCCGGCACGCGGCCGAGCCAGGCGGGTGCCTCCTCGGTGACGCCGGAAGCCCCGCCGCCCACGTTCTCGGCCCGTTCACTCGCGTCCGGACCCGAACCGAACGGACCTGCCGCCGATCCGTGCGTCGGAACGGGAGGAGTGGTTCCGGTCGGCGGCATCTCGGCCGAGGCGGGGCGGGCATCCGCCTCCTGCTGCGGCAGGCCGGGCGCGGTTGTTGTCGGTGCGACGGGAGTGTCGGGCAGTGAAAACTGCTGTGCGGCGGCGTTGTTCGAGACCGACGGCGCGTCCTCGTACCCTTCCGGCACGCCCAGCCGCGGCGGCGGTCCGGAACGGGCGGGGGCAGTCGGGTCCGGCCACTCGGGCAGCGGCGGCGGAGTCGGGGCCGACTGCTGGGGCGGGGGCGGCAGGTCGGGCCGCCGGGTCACCCGCACGGTCAGCTCCGCATCCGCGCCTTCGGCGGCCGGAAGGGGAATGTTCGACAGATGTTGCGGTGCGGGCGGAATCGGCGGCCGGGCCGGAGTCTGCGGCGGTGCCGCCGGAAACTCGCCGGACAGCGGCGCGGAGGACAGCGGGCCGGACGCCTGGTCCGGGCCCGGCGTGGTCGGCTGCGATTGCTGCGGCGCCGGAGCGGGAATCGGCTGTGCGGTAGCGGGCGGGCGGCCGAAGTCGTGGCCCGAGGACGCTGCGGATGGCGACGAATTCCACGCCTGCCCCTGTTGAGCCGGCGGCTGCGCGAACTGATTCTGTTGCTGCGCACGGAAGTCGGCCGGGATCACACCCTGGGCGTCCGAACCGTAGCCCTCGGACGGCTGCTGCCACGGCATCGGCTCGGAGCCCTGAACACCGTTGCCGCGCAACGATTCCGGCCCCGGCTGCGCATCGCCGTGCGGCCCGGCGGTTCCCGGCGGCCCCCACGAGGGTGACGTCTCACCGGCGGCAGGCTCGGCGTCGGCCTTGTCCTTGCGGCGGGATTTCCGCCACTTCCGGTCGGACTCCTTCTTATCGGACTCCGCCCGGTCGTCGGATTTGCGGGAGAACAACCGTCGCGGACCGCTGTCCTCCGGGATGTACTCCTCGTGCGGGAGGTTCTCGACCGGCGCTCCGTATCCCGTTTGCGTGACGTCGCTCTCCGACAGCCACGGGGGCAGCATGGGCAGATCGTTGTTGTTGCGACTCACGGCAGTACCTCACCGCGGTTCGTGGTCGGGGCCTCGCCGAGGATCGTGCCGATCGGGTTCGAGGGCGCTGCGTCCGTAATTCGCTCGCTGCGCACGCTCACGGGTGTCCCCCTGGGATCTGCTGGACCAATTTCCTGGACAGCCGGTAGTTTACGCGAGGGCTATCGGCCGTGACGGGCGTCCTACCCACAGCCGACAAGCCGGTCGGCCGACGCGCCGCGTGGTTCGGTTGCCCCTTATTTGCGAGGTCGGGAGCGTATCGAAATGGCAATCACCGCGGGCGATGATCCTCGCGCGGCCCGGTTGGACGAACTTCCCGTCCGGCCGGTCCACCGCAAACTTGTCGCTCTGGTCGGCCTGGGCCTGTTCTTCGATCTCTACGAACTGTTCCTCGCCGGCACCATCACCGGCGTGCTGAAGCAGCAGCTCGCGTTGTCGACCTATCAGCTGAGCGGCATTCTCGCCTCGGCCTTCGTCGGCCAGTTCCTCGGCGCGCTGCTCATCGGACGGCTCTCGGACCTCTTCGGCCGCCGCCGGATGTTCATGATCAATATCGGGGTGTACGCGGGATTCACGCTGCTCGGCGCGTTCAGCCCCAACGTCTGGTTCCTGATGGCGACGCGGGTCCTCGCGGGCCTCGGTATCGGTGCGGAGATGACCGTCTCCGACACCTATCTGTCGGAGACGATGCCGCCGCAGGTCCGCGGGCGGATGATCGCCATCGCCTACACCATCGGATTCTGCGCCGTCCCGACCGTCGGATTCCTGGCTCGGTGGCTGGTTCCGCTGGAACCGTTCGGCACCGACGGCTGGCGCTGGCTGTTCGTCTTCGGCGGACTCGGCGCCGCCCTGGTGTTCGTCGCCCGTCGGCACATGCCCGAGTCCCCGCGCTGGCAGGCCCGGCACGACAAGGTCACGAGCGACACCGCCGCTGCGAACGGACGGGCGAAGGTGCCGTTCGCCGATATTCTGCGCGGTGCCAATCGCGGCCGCACCCTGCTGTTCTCCGCGGTGATGATCCTGCAGGTCTTCGGCTACTACGGTTTCGGCACGCTGGCGGTGCTGGTCTTACAGCACAAGGGGTTCACGGTGGTGAACTCGCTGGGCTATCTGACCATTACCTATCTGGGCTATCCGCTGGGTTCGCTGCTGTCGATTCCGCTGATCGAGCGCACCGAGCGCAAATATCTGGTGCTGGCGTCGGCCGCGCTGATGGCGGTGTTCGGGCTGATCTTCGGCTTCGCGACGAGCGTGTCGCTGATTCTGCTGTCGGGCGGCCTGTTCACCCTGGCCAGCAACATCTTCTCCAACGCCCTGCACACGTATCTGCCGGAATCGTTCCCCACGTCCGTGCGCGGCACCGCCTCGGGTACGGCCTATTCCCTGTCGAAACTGAGCACCGCCGTGCAGCCGTTCGTGCTGCTCCCGCTGCTGGACAACCACGGGCCCGGCGCGGTGTTCACGGTGATCACGGTCGCGCTGGTGCTGATGCTCGGATTGATCGGGGCGTGGGGCCCGCTGACCGGGCGCGGCCCGCTCGCCGACCACTGACCGAAGCGGCGCGAACGGTGCGCAGGACCGCCGCGAACGGCGCGAGGGGACCGCATTTGGCCGGATCGCGAGCGCACGGGTAAGCTTGGTCGGCGGTGCACCTGCCCGACGTCTGTGCTCATGCGAATGCATGTCCGCATGAGACTACGAAGAGTATGGCACCGGGTCGACTGGAGTGCACCGGTAACTGCAGTGACAAGCTAGCCGAAGAGTTGAGACCACACAGGGTTTCAGCGTAAGCGGGATCGCGGAGGATATGGCGAAGAAAGACGGGGCCATCGAGGTCGAGGGTCGAGTTATCGAGCCACTGCCGAATGCGATGTTCCGCATCGAGCTGGAGAACGGTCACAAGGTTCTCGCGCACATCAGCGGCAAGATGCGTCAGCACTACATCCGCATCCTGCCCGAGGACCGCGTGGTCGTGGAGCTTTCTCCTTACGACCTGTCCCGCGGTCGCATCGTCTACCGCTACAAGTGAGTTTCCGGGAAGCGATTCCCGGGAGAGTCCGGACGTCGGACTCGCGAGGTTCAGGGGTGGATTCACCCCGGAATCCGCACCCAAGATTTCCCCAGTCACACGGCTGGGGAAAAGCTGTGTCCACACCCGGTGTGGACCACAACCAGATTGGACGGACGTGAAGGTTCAGCCGAGCGTCAAGAAGATCTGCGAGAAGTGCAAGGTGATCCGCCGTAACGGCCGGGTCATGGTGATCTGCGACAACCTGCGTCACAAGCAGCGTCAGGGCTGACCTGGACTGTGCCCCGACGCAGGGGTTCACCAGCCAAGCACCGAACGCAGTTCGGATTGGCACAGAAAAGAAGACCTCCCAGCGCCAGTCGCCGTCGGCGAGCTCGCCGCCTCGGAAACGAGCGGAGAGCGGACGGACGACCTACCCCCGGAACGGAGGCCGGGGCCCCATTCGAGGGGACGGACAGGGAGCAGACCTCCGCAACAGTTAAGGAAGCTGCCACATGGCACGTCTGATGGGCGTCGATCTCCCGCGCGAGAAGCGCATGGAGATCGCGCTGACCTACATTTTCGGCATCGGTCGTACCCGCGCCAAGGAGATCCTGGACGCCACCGGCGTCAGTCCCGACCTGCGGTCGAAGGATCTCAGCGACGACGACGTCACCCGGTTGCGCGATTACATCGAGGCGTCGGAGTTCAAGGTCGAAGGTGACCTGCGCCGTGAGGTGCAGGCCGACATCCGCCGCAAGATCGAGATCGGCTGCTACCAGGGCATCCGCCACCGCCGCCACCTGCCGGTGCGCGGACAGCGGACCAAGACCAATGCGCGCACGCGCAAGGGTCCGAAGAAGACCGTCGCCGGCAAGAAGAAGTAGGGATAACCGATGCCTCCGAAGAGTCGGGCCTCCGGCCCCAAGAAGTCCCAGAAGGCGCGTCGCCGGGACAAGAAGAACGTTCCGCACGGCCACGCGCACATCAAGTCCACGTTCAACAACACGATCGTCTCGATCACCGACCCCGAGGGCAACGTGATCTCGTGGGCGTCGTCGGGCCACGTCGGCTTCAAGGGTTCGCGTAAGTCGACCCCGTTCGCCGCGCAGCTCGCCGCCGAGAACGCCGCGCGCAAGGCGCAGGAGAACGGCGTCAAGAAGGTCGACGTGTTCGTCAAGGGTCCGGGTTCGGGCCGTGAGACCGCGATCCGCTCGCTGCAGGCCGCCGGCCTCGAGGTGGGCACGATCTCCGACGTCACCCCGCAGCCGCACAACGGCTGCCGTCCGCCCAAGCGGCGTCGCGTCTAGCGGGAAAGGATTTAGCGAAAAATGGCTCGTTATACAGGCCCCATCACCCGCAAGTCGCGTCGTCTGCGTGTCGACCTCGTCGGAGGCGACCAGGCGTTCGAGCGTCGTCCCTACCCGCCCGGCCAGCACGGCCGCGCGCGGATCAAGGAGAGCGAGTACCTGCTCCAGCTGCAGGAGAAGCAGAAGGCCCGCTTCACCTACGGCGTCATGGAGAAGCAGTTCCGCCGCTACTACGAAGAGGCGAACCGTCGCAAGGGTAAGACCGGCGACAACATGCTGCAGCTGCTGGAGTCGCGTCTGGACAACGTCGTGTACCGCGCCGGTCTGGCCCGGACCCGCCGCCAGGCCCGTCAGCTGGTCTCGCACGGCCACTTCCTGGTGAACAACCGCAAGGTCGACGTCCCCAGCTTCCAGGTCTCCCAGTACGACATCATCGATGTCAAGGAGAAGTCGCTGCCGACGCTGCCGTTCCAGGTCGCCCGTGAGACCCAGGGCGATCGCCCGATCCCGGGCTGGCTGCAGGTGGTTCCGAACCGGCTGCGGATCCTGGTCCACCAGCTCCCGGAACGCGCGCAGATCGATGTGCCGCTGAACGAACAGCTCATCGTCGAGTACTACTCGAAGTAAGCCGTTCGTGCTGCTGGTGGGTGAGCACTTTCCGTGCTCATCCACACCCCAGTTCGTGGGCGTCAAATAGCGGGCGCCCCTGAAGGAGGAGATCCTCATGCTGATTTCACAGCGACCCACACTGGCCGAAGAGGTACTGGCCGAGAACCGCTCGAAGTTCACCATCGAACCCCTCGAGCCGGGCTTCGGTTACACCCTCGGCAATTCGCTGCGCCGTACCCTGCTGTCCTCGATTCCGGGGGCCGCGGTGACCAGCATCCGCATCGACGGCGTGCTGCACGAGTTCACCACCGTCCCGGGTGTGAAGGAAGACGTCACCGACATCATCCTGAACCTCAAGGGCCTGGTCGTGTCGTCCGAAGAGGACGAGCCGGTCACCATGTACGTGCGCAAGCAGGGCCCGGGCACCGTCACCGCCGGTGACATCGTTCCCCCGGCCGGTGTGACCGTGCACAACCCGGATATGCACATCGCCACCCTGAACGACAAGGGCAAGCTGGAGATCGAGCTCGTCGTCGAGCGCGGTCGCGGTTACGTCCCGGCCGTGCAGAACAAGGCCTCGGGTGCGGAAATCGGCCGGATCCCGGTGGATTCGATCTACTCGCCGGTGCTGAAGGTGACCTACAAGGTCGAGGCCACCCGTGTCGAGCAGCGCACCGACTTCGACCGGCTCATCCTGGACGTCGAGACCAAGAACTCGATCTCCCCGCGGGATGCGCTGGCGTCGGCCGGTAAGACCCTGGTCGAGCTGTTCGGCCTGGCGCGCGAGCTGAACGTGGAGGCCGAGGGTATCGAGATCGGGCCCAGCCCGGCCGAGGCGGACCACATCGCCTCGTTCGCGCTGCCGATCGAGGACCTGGACCTCACCGTGCGCTCGTACAACTGCCTCAAGCGCGAGGGTGTGCACACCGTCGGCGAGCTGGTTGCGCGGACCGAATCGGATCTGCTGGACATCCGCAACTTCGGCCAGAAGTCCATCGACGAGGTCAAGGTCAAGCTGCATTCGCTCGGCCTGTCGTTGAAGGACAGCCCGGCCTCCTTCGATCCGTCGAGCGTCGTCGGCTACGACGCCGCCACCGGAACCTGGAGTGACAGCGGCTCCTTCGGCGATGCAGACAACGGCGAGCAGGACTACGCCGAGACCGAACAGCTCTAGGCCTTCCGGGGTGGCAGCCCCGTTCGGCCTTTCCTAAGGAGAACAACCAATGCCCAAGCCCAAGAAGGGTGCTCGCTTCGGCGGGTCGGCGTCGCACCAGAAGGCGATCTTCGCCAATCTGGCCACGGCGCTCTTCGAGCACGGTCGGATCACGACCACCGAGGCCAAGGCCAAGGCGCTGCGCCCCTACGCCGAGAAGCTGGTCACCAAGGCCAAGGCCGGTTCGCTGGCCGACCGCCGCGAGGTGCTCAAGGTGATCCGCAACAAGGACGTGGTGCACGAACTCTTCGCGAACATCGGACCGTCGTTCGAGGGTCGCGAGGGTGGCTACACCCGGATCATCAAGACCGTGCCCCGCAAGGGTGACAACGCGCCGATGGCGATCATCGAGCTGGTCCGGGAGAAGACCGTGACCAACGAGGCCGATCGCGCTCGCCGGGTCGCCGCCCAGCAGGCCAAGACCGAGGCTGCCGAGGCCGAAGAGGCCACCGAGGCGAAGGCCGACGAGGCTGCGGAGGCGAAGGCCGACGAGGCTGCCGAGGCGGAGTCCACCGAGGCTCCCGCCGAGGACAAGGCGGAATGAGTTGGTCCCCGCCACGTGCGGGGACCTCTCGATCTGCGTCGGGAATTCACGAGTGAGCCCGCCGTCCCCTCCGGGTCGGCGGGCTTCGCTCATGTTAACCAGGAAATGGCTGTGACCATGCAGGATCCGGCGGCAACCTCGGTTGCGGTTCGAGTACGGCTCGATATCGCCTACGACGGCACCGATTTCACCGGCTGGGCCCGCCAGCCGGGTCTGCGGACCGTGCAGGGTGTGCTGGAGGAGTCGCTGAGCAAGGTCCTGCGCGAACCGATTCAGCTGACGGTGGCCGGCCGCACCGATGCCGGAGTTCATGCCGAGGGACAGGTCGCACATTTCGACGCGACCACGCCGCCCGATCACGACAAGCTGCTGCACCGGCTGGCGCGGTTCCTGCCGAAGGATGTGCGGGTCACCGGAATCCGCCCGGCGCCACCGGAATTCGACGCCCGCTTCTCCGCGATCCGCCGTCACTACGCGTATCGGCTCACCACGGCTCCCTACGGAGCCCCGCCCCTGCTGGCTCGCAGTGTGGTGGCATGCCGACCCGGTGTCGATCTCGACGCCATGCGGGAGGCGTCGCGAAAGCTGTTGGGACTGCACGATTTCGCCGCATTCTGCCGTCGGCGCGAAGGGGCGACGACGGTCCGGGAATTGCAGCGGTTCGATTGGGCCGTGACGCCGATCGATGGTCCCGGCGGGGCCCTGGACGGTGCCGGCGGAGCCGCCATGCTCACCGCTTACGTCAGCGCCGACGCCTTCTGCTGGTCGATGGTCCGCAGTTTGGTCGGCGCGGTGCTCGCGGTGGGGGAGGGGCGCCGCACTCCCGAATGGGTGGAAGGTCTTCTCGCGGAACGGGAACGGTCCAGTTCCGTCACCGTGGCCCCCGCGCACGGCCTGAGCTTGATCGCCGTCGACTATCCGGCCGATGCGGACCTGGCCGCCCGCAACGCCGAAACCCGCGAGATGCGGACGATTCCGTCCGCCGAGGGGTGCTGCGGCGACTGAGCCGCCTACGGGCGATACTCCGGTCGTCCGCCGGTGTTCGCCGCGCCCGGACATGGCGGCGACCCCGCGAGATCGCGGGGCCGCACGCAGTCGCTATTCGAGGGTTGCGCGCTCTCACCTCCTTCTCGCTGCGACGATCCTCGGTTCCGCCCGCGCACCCGGCCACCTTGCACCGGTGAATGGTGGTGTGCTGCTTGCACTCTCATCTGTCGCCGACCGGCGCGGGCACATCCCTGCCGCGACCGGTCAGCTGCTCTCGGTGTGGCCGGCCTCGATGGTCTTCGGGCCCTGTCCCGTACCGCCGATCTCGATGCGCCGCGGTTTGGCCTTCTCGGCGATCGGCAGGGTCACCGACAGCACGCCGTCGTTGTAGGTGGCGCTGATGTGGTCGGTGTCGATGCCCTCACCGAGCGACAGCTGACGCATGTACGTTCCCGCGAATCGTTCCGACGCGATCCATTGCACATGCTCGTCACCGGGCAGGCTGCGCTGCGCCTTCAGCGTCAGGGTGCCGTTGTCCACGCTCACGTCGACCGAGCCGGGATCGACGCCCGGGAGATCGGCATTGAGGACGTAGTGGTCACCGGCCTTGAACAGATCCATCGGCATGAAACGTGGCGCGCGCGTGGTTCCGGCGGCATCCCCCAGGAGCTGCCGGGCGACGGTGTCGATGTCGTGGAACGGGTCGAACCTCAGCACAGGAATCACCTCCATATCCAGTGGTGACGCCCGCCTCGGCGGCGAGCGCCGTAAGCTGTTCGATGCCCAATTTAGCACTCTCATGGTGCGAGTGCCAGATTGTGCGACCGGAATTTTTTTCCGGCGCCGGGCGGAATAGTCGCCCGCGCAACGGAGTTCGCAAGGAATATGACTGAGGCTGCGCGAACCACGAGTATCGGCAAATTCGGCGTCTGGCGGTACTACGCCGGCTTCGAACCGGGCCAGGCCCGTGAGCTGGAGGGTCTCGGTTACAGCACGCTGTGGCTGGGCGGCTCGCCCCCGGCGGATCTACCGGCTGTGGAGGCGCTGCTCGAGGAGACCGAGACGCTGACGGTCGGAACCAGCATCGTCAACATCTGGTCGGCGCCCGCCGAACAGGTGGCCGAGTCCTTCCATCGCATCGACCGCCGCTTTCCGGGCCGGTTCATCCTCGGCTTCGGCGCCGGACATCCCGAGCAGGATTCGGATTTCCGCAAGCCCTACGACGCGCTCGTCGACTATGTCGACGTGCTCGACGCCAACGGAGTCCCGAAACAGCAGCTCGCGCTGGCGGCGCTCGGACCGCGGGTACTGAAGCTGGCCGCCGACCGCACCGCGGGAGCGTTGCCCTACCTCGTGACCGCCGAACACACCCGGCAGGCGCGCGAAATCCTGGGTCCCGATGCGCTGCTCGTGCCCGAACACAAGATCTCGTTCAACACCGATCCGGTCCAGGCGCGCTTGACGGCCCGCCCGCGCACGGAGTTCTACCTGAACCTGCGCAATTATGTGGCGAATCTGCGTCGGCTCGGCTTCAGCGACGAGGACCTGACCCCGCCCGGCAGTGATCGGCTGATCGACGCGCTCGCGCTGCACGGCTCGGCCGATCAGATCGCCGACGCACTGGTCGAACACCTGAAGGCGGGCGCCGATCAGGTCGCCATCCAGGTCACCGACGAGGACCACATCGGGGTGCTGCGCGCGCTGGCGCCGGCGCTGGCCGCGCGAGTCTGATCGTCGTTCACGCGACCGCCGGCCGCATCCGGCAACCGGAGCGGTGCGGCGGTCGTGCGGGGATGGCGTCGCGGCTCAGGAACGGACCAACCGCGCGATGGCGTCGGTGGCCTCCTTGATCTTCGCCTCGGCCTCGGGACCGCCCTGGACCGCGGCATCGACCACGCAGTGACTGATGTGATCCTCCAGCAGGCCCATGGCCACCGCCTGCAGGGCTTTGGTCATGGCCGAGACCTGGGTGAGGATATCGATGCAGTACTTCTCCTCTTCGACCATGCGCTGCAGGCCGCGCGCCTGCCCCTCGATCCGGCGCAGCCGCTTGAGGTAGTCGTCCTTGGCGGTGATATAGCCGTGGGTGGCGTGGTCGTGCCCGGGCTGCACGGCCGCCTCGGCGGTCCGAACCGTGTTGCTCTGATCCTCGGTCACCGGCTGTTCCTCGCTCCCGCCCTGATGGTCCATACCCCCCTAGGGTACATTATGTGAGGGGCACTGTCAGGGTAGCGGGTGCGGGGTGAGGCGGCGGGGGCCGCCGTCGCGGCGTACGCGAGAATTGCGGGCATGAGTTCGGATCCCCGCCCCGCGCTGGCCATCATCGGCGGTAGCGGCTTCTACGATTTCTTCGGCGACGATGCGACCACCCTCGAGGTCGAGACACCCTATGGTGTGCCGAGCGCGCCGATCACCGTCGGAGAGGTCGAGGGCCGCCAGGTCGCCTTCCTGCCGCGGCACGGGCGCAAGCACGAGTATTCCCCGCACACCGTGCCGTATCAGGCCAATATGTGGGCCCTGCGCTCGATCGGCGTGCGGCGGATCTTCGCGCCGTGCGCGGTGGGCAGCCTGCGGGCGGACTGGGGACCGGGCACCGTGGCGGTCCCCGACCAGCTGGTGGACCGGACCTCCGGCCGCGCGCAGACCTACTTCGACAACGGCGGCATCCACGTGTCCTTCGCCGATCCGTACTGCGACGACCTGCGTGCGGTCGCTACCCGCGCGGCGGTGCCCGAACTGCCGATGCAACCGGCCGCCACCATGGTCGTGGTGCAGGGCCCGCGCTTTTCCACCCGGGCCGAGAGCCGCTGGTTCGCCGGACAGGGATGGGAACTGGTGAACATGACCGGATACCCGGAAGCCGTTCTCGCTCGCGAACTCGAAATGTGTTATGCCGCCATCGCTTTGGTGACCGATCTCGATGCCGGACTGGAGGCCGGAGACGGTGTCAGTGCGGCCGCCGTCTTCGCCGAATTCGAGCGAAACCTGGTGCCGTTCAAGACCTTGGTACGTCGCGCGGTCGCCGGTGTCGAAGGCATGGATACCTGCGAACACTGCACCGTGCACACCGGGGTGGCGCTGCCGTTCGAACTGCCCTGACACCGCATCGACCGCTAGGGAGTGGCGGGTTCACGCAGATCGATCCGGGCCAGCGCGAAATGGGGTACGCCGGTGCCGTCCGGGCCGTGGGGCAGGGGTGAAACCTCCACGTCCACGGTGATCCAGCCTCCGGTCGTATCCGCGAGCCGGAGGTTCGGCAGCGTCCACGACGGCGCGCCGGCCCGGATCGCCGTGCGCGCGGCGATGATTCGCTCCCGGTCGCCGGGATGTGGCAGCGTGCGTTCGTCCGTGCCGCCGGACCAGTCCAGTCCCGGCACCGGCGCGCTGATCCAGCGGATCACCCGGACCCGCTCGGTGTCGACCACCGCCAGATACATTCCGGGATTGCGGCTGACCAGCGTCTCGACCGTGGCCGCCTCGAACGACTTGGGTTGCGGCGCAACGCTGTCGGTGACATCGGCCAGAATGCCGCGCCACAGGTAGGGATCGGCGGCGGAGTTGCGTGTCGCCATCATCAACGTGCGCAGCCCGTCCGGCGTGCGCACGCAGATTTCGCCGCACCAGCGCGATCCGGGTGTGGCGCGTGCCACGATCGCGGCCAGATCCAGGGCATCGTCGAAACGTTCGACATGTTCGAAGGATTCGGCTCCGATCCAGACGCTGCGCTTGCGGTCGAATGCCGGGCCCAGACCGGCGGAACGCACTTCCGTGCGCCGGGTGCGCGCGTCGAGCAGGTGGGTCGCGACCGGCGGCGGCGCGGGTGGCTCGCCGGGGCCCACCCACAGCTGCACCGCGTGCACCCGACCGTCGGGCCCGGTCAGCGCGATCGCGCAGGCGTGATGTCCGGACCAGGCATGTCGGGACTTCGGCAGCTGTCGCTCGACCCTCTCACCGCTCGCGGCGGCGGCGGTGAGGATCGGCATCAGCCGGGTGGGAACGGTGCGCGCCAACGACTTCCATCGCCGCGGTGCGGTGTCGACGGCCAGGACCGACCAGGTGGGGGGAATGTCGAGTGTTTCGATCAGCAACCAATGTCCGAGAATCACGAATTTCGCCCCCTCCTGATCGATCCGCGGCGCCCCGTCAGTCGCGGCCATCGGCCATAGCCGTCCAATATGGTGCTCGAAGATTTTCGCCCGGGGCACAGGGTATCGGTGCCGCCGGCGCGGTCGGCGAGCAGGCCGTCGCTGCGGCGAGGGTGCCGACTAGGCTGACGCCATGGACGATCCGCTGCGGTTGGAGGTCATCGTCGCCAGTGTGCGGCCCGAGCGGTTCGCGCCTGTGGTGGCCGACTGGTTCCTGCGCACGGCCCGCGCCGACGCCGGCCTCGACGTCGGGGTCATCGATCTGGCAGACACCCCCCTGCCCACCGACCTGACGACGACGCCGCGGGTCGAGGCCTTCCGCGAACGGATCGGCGCCGCGGACGGATTCGTCGCGGTCACCTCCGAGTACAACCACGGCTATCCCGCCTCGCTGAAGACGGCGCTCGACAGCGCCAAGCGCGAGTGGCGGGCCAAGCCGATCGGATTCGTCGGTTACGGCGGGCTGTCGGGCGGTCTGCGGGCTGTCGAGCAATTGCGCCAGGTAGTCGCGGAAATCCATATGGTGTCGATTCGCGAGACCGTGAGTTTCCACGAGGCCAAACGCAAATTCGACGCGGACGGCAACACCGCCGACGGGGCCGCTGTCGACGCCGCGCAGCGGCTCCTGCGGCAATGGGCTTGGTGGGCACGTCATTTGCGCACGGCGCGCAGAACCGACCCGTATCCGGGCTGAGCGGGCCGGGCCGCCGCGCCGACGTGAGCAGGTGCCCCGGACTCGGCCCCGGTGGGGCGAAATTACCCGTGCGCCTGCGCGACTCGCTGCCGGGGATCCGGCTGCGGCATCGGGCGGCGGCCCCGCGGGCTGCCGATATAGGTCGTCTCCCGGGGAATCGAGACCAGCGTCAGATCGACCTGAGTGGTTCCGGTCCGCATCACCACATGGTTGCCGATCGCGCCCGGCTGGTGGATCGACAGATCCGGATTGGTCGCCGGCCAGCCCATCGGATCGCCGGTGACGTAGATCGTGGTGACACCGGCGTGCGGTGCGGGCGCGAGCACACCGTCGACCACGGCCGCGGTGAATCCGGCATCGCTCTGATGGGTTTCCACCGCGATGGTGAGCCGCTCGGGATTGCCGATGGTGGTGACCAGCTGTTCCCACGCGTGCGGGCGATCGGTGCGGATGAGGATGCGCTCGCCGACGGCCAGTGCGCGGAACACCAGCTGCTGCGCCAGATACAGCTCGCCCGCCACGTAGACGGTCGAAATGCCTTGTCCGACAAGGCGAACCGCAACACCGTTGCCGTCCTCGTCGGAGCCGATCAGCTGACCGCAGCCGGAGGAGGGCAGATGCAGCACGCCCACCACGTCGATCGGGTACTGGCTCATCGGGACGGTGTCGTCCACGCCGGGAATCGCGATCGGCAGGTGGGCCAGCAGGCTCTGGCGATGCCGGCCGCTCAGCGACACCATGCCCTTGCGCTTGGTCTTCTCCGGCAGCTCCCGGGCGGTCAGTCGCCAGGCCGCGCCGACATTCACCGTCTCGGGCGAACTACCCGGCCGCAGGCGGACCGCCACGGTGGTTCCCCGCGACGGCGCGACCCACAGCTGAGCCAGCAGATCCGAGCCGAGCTGCTTGGGATCGACCGCCGCGCCGATGTTCACGCTGTTGCCCAGTTCCGCATAGCGCCAGCGATGGGTGAGCGCCCGCGGGTCGACACCGGCGCTGATCTGCCAGACGGCCTTGCGGATCTCCGGCGCGGTGAGCACGCGCGACGCGCAGTCGGCATCCTCGAGTGCGCGCACGATGCGCTGGGTGGCGATGGTGACCGCCCGGCCCGCGCCCTCCGTGCCGCCGCCGCGCCGGGCCGCGGCCTCCGGACAGGCCAGTGCGTCGAAACTGATTGCGAGCCAGACGGTTCGGTGTGCGGTCGCGGGCAGCGGACCGAGCAGCGATTCGTAGATCGGCCCCGCGGGCGTTCCGGAGCGGCTGCGGTGGCCGTGGCTGATGATGTCGATACCGGACAGCAGGATGTCGTGCTGGCTCAGGCACTGCGCCAGTTCGGGCAGCGGCAGCAGATGCGACGCGTGCACGGTGTTGCGGTCGATCCGGGTCAGACCGCCCTTGGGCGGCAGCACCTCGACGACGGCGACGACGCGGCTGCCCTCCCAGTACAGACCGAGCGAGCGGCCGTCCGGGCCGCGGAAATCGACTGTGTCACCGAGGTCGTAGTCCTGGCGGGTGACATAGCGCCACGCTGTCGCGATCCACGAGGCGAGGGTGCGCTTGCCGATCGGGACGAGCAGCACCAGGCCGGCCACGATCGCGGCACCCAGTGCGTACCAGCCGGGTACCCCCACCGCGAGCACGACGACGCCGACGAGCAGTCCCAGTAACTGTGCGGCCAGCAGATTCGGCAGCGAGATCCGTCCGAGGAGCGGGCGGCTGTTGGTGCCGCTGGATTCGGCCATCGTCGTCCCCCAAGTACCCGGTGTCGGCCGATTCCTCGATGGCCGAGCTGAACTTCAGTCCTGCTGAACTGTACTGTGTTGGGCGAACGCGAGCACTGTTCGGGGGAGGACTCATGCCTTCAAAGCCCACTACGCGCTGGCAGGTGAGCGGCTATCGCTTCCTGGTCAGGCGAATGGAGCACGCCCTGGTACGCCGGGACGTGCGCATGCTGCACGATCCGATGCGCTCGCAGTCGCGTGCCTATGCAGCCGGGCTGGTACTGGGAGTCGTCGCGCTGGCCGGCTGCGGCGTGCTCGCGCTGCTGCGGCCGCAGGGGTCGATCGGCGACAACAAGATCCTGCTGGGCAAGGATTCCGGCGCCGTCTACGCCGTCATCGACGGCGTCGTGCACCCGTCGCTGAACCTCGCGTCGGCGCGGCTCGCGGTCGGCGAACCCGCAAAAGCGGTGTCCATCAAGGAATCCGAGCTGTCGAAGAAGCCCCGGGGGGCGCTGATCGGCATTCCGGGCGCGCCGTCGTCGCTGAATTTCGACGGCAACGGCAAGGGGCGCGCATGGTCGATCTGCGACGAGCTGAAGAACGACGGCAGCCGCGAGCTGACCACCACCGTGCTCGCCGGCGATCCGTCGCTGGGTTCCAAGGCCACCAAGCTGGATTCGGGTAAGGCGCTGTTGGTGCAGGGTCGCGACGCCGCTTACCTGATCTACGACAATCAGCGGGCCCGGGTCGATATGAACGATCCGAAAGTGACCGAGGCGCTGAAGATCCGCGGGATGACTCCCCGCCCGATCAGTGCCGGTCTGCTGAACGCGGTGCCCGAGGTCCTGCCCATCACGCCGCCGAAAATCGTCGATCCCGGTGGCACCCCGGCGTATTCGCTGAGCAATCACCGCATCGGCGATGTGGTGCATGTCGACACCAAGGATCAGTACTACGTGGTCCTGCACGACGGTTTGCAGCCCATCTCGCCGCTGACCGCCGACATCATCCGCAACTCCAATCCGACGGCTTCGGAAAATCCCGAGATCAGCCAGTACGACAGCACCCAGGCGCCGCCGTCGAACGACCTTCCGGTCCAGCAGTATCCGACGTCCGCGCCGGCCATCGTCGATTCGAAGGATCAGCCGGTGGAATGCATGTCCTGGAAGCCACTGTCCGGTGCGGCCGACAAGGCCGACGGCAGTAAGCGCGCGGAATTGGCTGTGCTGACGGGACATTCGCTGCCGATCCCGGACAGCGCGCAGACCACACCGCTGGCGCAGGCCGACGGGTCCGGCCCGAACGTCGATGCCTTCTACTCCACACCCGGCTCGGGATTCTTCGTCCAGACCACGGGTATCGAGGCCGACAGCCAGCGCCGCGACAGCATGTTCTTCATCGCCGACACCGGCGTGCGCTACGGCATCAAGGACGCCGCGGCGCAGAAGGCGCTGGGAATGGACGCCGACAAGGCCAAACCCGAACTCGCGCCGTATCAGATCGTCGGCCTGCTCGCCGCCGGTCCGACGCTCGGTCGTCAGGAGGCCATGGTGGCCCACGACGGCGTGGCGCCGGATCCGAATCCGGCCAAGCAGCTGGTGCGTTCCAAGCAGGACCAGTCGGCGCAGCAACCGCAGAACTAGCCGGCCCGGCTATTGCCGGGCGGGCGTTTCGGGTAATGCGCTCGCGTTCGTGCCGAAGCGAATTCCCTTGGCCTCCTTGCCGATCAGGGTCAGAAAGGCCACCGCGATCAGCACCGGCACGATGGTGACGGCCAGCGCGAACGGATATCCGTGGCTTTCGGCCACCCGCTCCTGGATCGGCAGATTGAGCGAGGCGAGCAGATTGCCCAGCTGGTAGGTCACGCCCGGATAGAAGCCGCGGATAGCGTCGGGCGACAGTTCGGTCAGATGTGCCGGGATGACACCCCAGGCGCCCTGCACGACCAGCTGCATCAGGAACGATCCCAGGCACAGCATGGCCGCGGTCGTCGAATACGCGAACAGCGGCACGATCGGCAGTCCGAGCAGTGCGCAGAAGATGATGGTGTAGCGGCGACCGTACTTCTGCGACAGGCTGCCGAACACCAGACCACCGATGATGGCGCCGATGTTGTACACCACCGCAATCCATTTCGCGGTCGCCGAGGACAACCCGGCGCCGCCGTTGTCGACCGCGGACAAGAAGGTCGGGTAGACGTCCTGGGTGCCGTGGCTCATCCAGTTGAACGCGGTCATCAGCAGGACGAGGTAGGCGAAGCGGCGGATCACGGCCGGGTTCATCACCACATCACGCAACGAGGTCTGGGTGAGCCGCATATGTTCGCGGCTGCTCTCCCACGCCTCCGATTCACCCACGCGAGTCCGGATCACGAGGATGATCAGGGCCGGAATCACCGAGAGCGCGAACAGCCAGCGCCAGGACAGGCCGAGCCAGTTCATCACCAGCAGTGAGGCCAGCGAGGCGAGCAGGTAGCCGAACGAGTAGCCCTCCTGCAGGAGGCCGGAGAAGAAGCCGCGCCGTTCGGCGGGGATCTTCTCCATCGCCAGCGCCGCGCCGAGGCCCCATTCCCCACCCATGCCGATGCCGTAGAGCAACCGAAGTATCAGCAGCACAGTGAAATTCGGTGCGAAGGCGCACAGGAACCCGATCACCGAGTAGAACGCGACGTCGACCATCAGCGGAATACGCCGGCCCACCCGGTCGGCCCACAGACCGAACAGCAGCGCGCCCACCGGACGCATGATCAGCGTCGCCGTGGTGATGAACGCGACGTCGGATTTCGGCATGTCGAAGGAAGCGGCGATATCGGCATAGACGAAGACGACCAGAAAGAAGTCGAAAGCGTCCATCGTCCAGCCCAGTTGGGCCGCGATGAACGAATTGCGCTGATCGGGAGTGAGACGTTGCCTGCCGGCGACTGTCATGGCTGTTCCTGCCCCTCGTGCGACGACCCGCGACGGCCGTACCGCTGGACCGCCGCTGTCAGAAATACTGAGTCATCCCCGGGCGGCCCGTGTCGATCTTGGGCGGATTCACCCGCGCCGACCAGGGCATATCGCCTATAACGGACGAATCGATGGCGCGCGCACCGATGAATCCGGTCGCCGTGCCTCGTCGCACCATCATGGACACCATGCAGACGACCAACCTCGCCGAACTGTACGAGCTGGATCCGCTGGACTGGTCCGCCGTCGTGGCCGGTCTGGACGCCGGATTCCCGCAGGCGCCCGGTACGGGCGGCCCCGATCGCCACACCTGCTGGCTGGCCACGATCGATCCTGACGGCAGTCCGCATATGACCGCGGTGGGCGCGCTCTGGGTCGACGGTGCGTTCTGGTTCGAAACCGGCCCGCGAACACGCAAGGCCCGCAACATCTCTCGCGATCCGCGCTGCACGCTCGGCGTGGCATTGGATACCTTCGACCTCAGTGTGAACGGCACCGCCGAACGCGTCACCGACCCGGCGACGGTGGCACAGCGGGCCGCCGACTGGGCTGGCGAGGGATGGCCGTGCCGGGTCGACGAGTCGGGCACGGCCCTGACCGCCGATTTCAGCGCGCCGTCGGCCGGCCCGCCGCCCTGGTACGTCTACCGCATCGCGGTGCGCGCGGCGACGGCGCTGTCGACCGTCGAACCGGGCGGCGCGACGCGCTGGCGGTTCGACGAGCCGCGCTGAACCTCACTCGCCGCGATCACCGAAGCGGCGGCGCAGCGGGAACGAGGCGAGATATCCGAGCACGGCGAGCACGGCGATGACACCGGTTCCGATCAGCGCCACATTGCGGGAGGTGTGGTCGGGGGCCGGGGGAGTGGTCGGCACCGGCAGTTGCCAGCTCTTGGCGGCACTGGGCCGCTTGGGCGGCAACGAGTTCGGGACCTGTGCGGTGAGCGCGGCCACCGGGTCGACCGCGCCGTATCCGACATACGGGTTCCACCCCTCGGCGGGCGCGTGGGCGGTAGCCTCGATCCGCTTGATGACGTCGAGCGCGCTCAGTTCCGGGTAGCGGGCACGGACGAGCGCGGCCACCCCCGCGACATACGGTGAGGCGAAACTGGTTCCGGAGATCGGCTCGGCCTTGCCCTGCTGATCCACCTTCGCGACGGCGGTCCCCTTGCTGCGCGGATCGTCCCAGTGCGGGTCGAGCGAGGTCAGATTCTCACCCGGTGCCGCGACGCCGACCCACGGGCCCGGCACGGTGAACTTCGAGGGCTGGCCGTTGTCGTCGATCGAGCCCACCGGCAGCACATAGTCGTCCCACCGCGCGGGCGAGACGTTCAGATCGACCTTCGTCCACGGATCCGCACTCGGATCCAGCGGATCGATGACCGGGTTGGTCCCCTTGCACTTGTCGTTGTTACCCGCGGCCGTGACGACCACGACGTTCTTCTCGACGGCGGCGTAATGTACCGCGGCGCCGAGGTCGTCGTCGGGAATCGCCCCGGCCTGGCAGGCCACCTCGGACATGTTGATCACCGTCGCGCCCATATCGGCCGCCCGGCGCACCGCCTGCGCCAGAGTGTGGGTGGTGCCGTACCCCTCGGGCATGGCGTCGGGCCCCTTGTCACGGCCGGCGCCCTTCTTCTGGAAATAGCTCGAGGTCTGCCGGATGCTCAGGATCTGCGCCTGCGGCGCGACTCCCGAAAAACCTTGTCCCGCAATTTGAGTCGCGGCGATGATGCCCGCCACGAAGGTTCCGTGCGCATCGCAGTCGTCGGTGCCGTCGCCGGCGGAGACGTAGTCGCCGCCCGGGATGATGCCCGGCAGCCGGGGGTGGCGCATCACGCCGGTGTCGATCACCGCTACCAATTGCCCTGCGCCCCTGCTGAACTGCCAGGCCTTGTCCAGTTCCAGACTGCGCTGCGCGGTCGGCACGGTCGGGCCGTCACCGCCGGTGCTCGTGCTGGCACAGGGTGAATTCGCCGGCTGCTCGGTGGCATCCGGCGGCGCCGGGTTACCGCCGGACGGCAGCGCACCCGGGTTCACCACCGGTTTGTCCGCGGTCGCGGCGCCCGCGCCGGTCGAGGCGCTCAGCCCCAGCACCGCGACGACCGCCGCGACTCGAATTGCTCTGCGCCCGAACATTTTCGGATTCATGCGCGGCTCAGAGCGATCGAACGAGCGTGTACAGCTCGGCTACCCAGAACACCAGCGGCAGGACGGCGGCGACGAACCCGTACTCCAGCAGCTCCACCGCGCGGCGCATCGGCGGCGTCGCCGACTGGTTCGGCACGATGGTGCCCAGGATCAGCGCGGCGATGAGCATCACCATGGCGGCGCCGAACACCGCGAGCGGCTGTTCCACCACGAAGGCCGCGCCGACCGTCATGATCAGCAGGATGGCCGCACCGCCGGCGAGCAGCACCACCGCCAGCTCGGCGCTGACGTAGGTGCGGCTGCGGAACATCAGCACCACCGCGCAGACCAGCGCCAGCGCGATGCCGGGCCAATAGGGGCTGTCCGCGGACGGATCGGTCGAGGCGAGCGCTCCGATCACGGTCACCAGCGTGGTCGCGCCGACGAGGCCGGCCAGATACATCCGCGCGCGTTCGGATTTCGTGCGCAGCACGTCCATCGTGGGCAGCGCGCGGTGGTCGTCGGGATCGTCCTCGGTGGGATCGATCGGGGTGCCGGGCGAAGGCACCGGCGGCAGCGGCAGTTTCGCCAGCAGCATCGACACTCGCGGTGCCAGCGACAGGGCGCCGAGCGCGAGCGCGGCGGCGACCGCGCCGACGGCCTTGACCGGCTGCGAGGTGAGCAGGCCGACCAGCGCGGCGGGAATGGCGAAGACGGAAAGTGTTGTGGCGCCGATGAACAGGGCCAGACCGACCCCGCTGACCCGCCAGGCCAGCAGTGCCGTCGCGCCGACGAGTACCGAGCCGAGCAGCAGATTCGCCCAGCCGTAATGGTCGGGCACGATCAACATGCCCGCGGCGAACGCGCTCGGCAGCGCACAGCCGCCGAGAACCAGCGCGGAGGCGGTGTCGCCGTACATGCGGCTCATCACCGTGCCGGCCACCACCAGCAGAATCGTCAGCACCGCGGCGATGGCCCCGGTGATCCAGCCCGCCATCGCATCCGGCGCGGCCAGCAGACCGGTGCATCCGGCGAGCATGGTCAGCACCGCGATGATCGATCCGGTGATCCGCGCGACCTGCGGCGACCAGCTGCGGAAATGGTCGGTGTCGGCGATCGCGACGTTGTACATGATGTCGTCGAACAGCGGACTGGGCGCGACGTGATCGGCGCTTTCCAGCATCAGCAGCTCGCCGTCGCGCACCCCCTGCTCGCCCAGGCTGAGCGAATTGGAGAACGGCGGCTGCCCGATACGCGCCAGCACCCATTCGGCCGGCTGGAACTGTTCGCCGCTGTTGTCGAAATCGTTGGTGCGGCTGTGTTGCGCCACCATGTCGACCACGCTCGGAATGACCAGTGCGACCGGAACGTCGACCGGAATCGCCATATCGACCTGCGTGTGCTTGGCCAGAATTGTCACCCGCGCCAGATCGGGCGCCCGGACGATTCCGCGGCTCGAATCCTCTTCGATATGGTCCAGTCGCGCGTGCGTCACGCTTCCCCCAACTCCGTCTCTACCAGGTGTTTCAGCATGCGCTCCGGTTTGCGGTCGCGCGGCCGATCCGTGCAGAATGCTGGTCGAACTGTACGACATGTCGGCCGCTGCCTCTACACTGAGTCCGCAGTACAGCCGCCGAAGGGGGATCTTCCGTCGATGAGCACTGTCAGGTTCCAGCGTCGTGCGCGCCGGGAGGTTCCGAGGTCACCGGGCGGCGAAGTGACACTGCAACCGCCGCCGGAGATTCCACGCGCGATACCTGGCAGTTTACTGGGCAAACTGATGCCCGTCGTGATGGTCGTCGGCATGGTCGGAATGATGGCCATCATGTTCACCCGCGGTGGAGGTATCGCCTCCAACCCGATGAGCATGATGTTCCCGATGATGATGGTCTTCTCCATGGTCGGCATGTTCGCCGGTCAGGGTGGTAAGGGGCAGAAGGCCGCCGAGGCCAACGAGGACCGCAAGGACTATCTGCGCTACCTGGACCAGGTCCGCAAGGACGTCGACGAAACCGCCTCCCAGCAGCGCGCGGCGGTCGAATGGAGCCATCCGGAACCGGGTTTGGTGTGGATGCTGGCCGGCACCAGCCGCATGTGGGAACGCCGTCCGGGGGACAAGGACTTCTGCCACGCGCGCATCGGCCTGGGCGGTCAGCGCCTGGCCACCCGGCTGGTCTCGCCGGAAACCGGCCCGGTCGAGGAGCTCGAGCCGATCGCGGCCGTATCGCTGCGTCGTTTCGTACGTACGCATTCCACGGTGCCGGACCTGCCCACCGCCATCGCGGTCAAGGGCTTCGCCACCATCCAGCTCAACGGTGACCGCGCCCAGGCGCGCGATATGACCCGCGCGATGTTGTTGCAGCTGTGCATGTTTCAGGCGCCGGACCAGGTGCTGGTCGCGGTGGTCTGCGGTCCCGACACCGCCGCCGAATGGGAGTGGACCAAATGGCTCCCGCACACCCAGCACCCGGATTCCCAGGACGGCGTGGGCACCGAGCGCATGGTCTACGGTTCCATCCGCGAACTCGCCGATGGCCTGAATCCTTTGCTGCACAACCGCGTTCGCTACTCCCGCAACCAGCCGGCCAATCAGAATCTGGTCCACATCGTCATCATCGTCGACGGTGGTCTGCTCGAGGCCGAAGAGGATTCGCTGCGCGAATCCGGCTACGAGGGCGTCACCATCATCGATCTGTGCAGTTACGCTCCGCGCCTGGCGGTTTCGCGCGGCATTCAGATGGTCGTCGAGAACGGTGAATGCGTCGGCCGCGGCGCCACCGGCAACATGGAACGCTTCGCCCTCATCGACCGCATCAGCGCACGGCAGGCCGAACAGGTCGCGCGGCGGTTGGCGCCGTTCCGCGTGGCGGCCGTCCAGCGCGGTGGCGAATCCGTGGTCGAGGAAAGTGGTGACGTCATCGATACCTGGGCCAAGCTGGTTGGCCTGGGCGATATCGGGACCTTCAATCCGGAGAACGGATGGAAGCCGCGTTACGGCCGCGACCGGCTGCGGGTGCCGTTCGGTGTCGGCGCGGACGGCTTGCCGGTCTACCTGGATATCAAGGAGGCGGCCGAGGGCGGAATGGGCCCGCACGGCCTGTGTATCGGCGCCACTGGTTCGGGTAAGTCGGAATTCCTCCGGACTCTGGTGCTGTCGATGCTGGCAACGCATTCGCCGGACCAGCTGAACCTGGTTCTGGTCGACTTCAAGGGCGGCGCGACCTTCCTGGGCTTGGAAGGTGTTCCACACGTAGCGGCCATCATCACCAACCTGGAAGAGGAAGCGGACCTCGTCGACCGCATGAAGGACGCGCTGGCGGGCGAGATGAATCGCCGCCAAGAGGTGCTCCGCGACAAAGGCAACTTCGCGAATGTCCTCGAATACGAGAAGGCTCGCGCTGCCGGAGCAGACCTCGACCCGATGCCGGCGTTGTTCGTCGTGCTCGACGAGTTTTCGGAACTGCTCAGTCAGCACCCCGATTTCGCCGAGCTGTTCGTGATGATCGGCCGTCTGGGCCGATCGCTCCACGTACATCTGCTCCTGGCTTCGCAGCGCTTGGAAGAAGGCAAGCTCAAGGGCCTGGAATCGCATCTGTCCTACCGCATCGGTCTGAAGACGTTCTCGGCCAACGAATCTCGTCAGGTATTGGGTGTTCCCGATGCCTACAACCTGCCGAACAATCCGGGTGGTGGTTATTTGAAGTCCGATTCCGGTGAGATTCAGCGGTTTCAGGCTTCCTATGTTTCCGGGGCCTATGTGGGTGGCGGTTCCCAGCGAGAAGTGACTCAGGCGGGAATCGTCGGCGGGGAAATCGATATCAACGCCCGTCCCTTCGTTGCCGGGCAGGTGCCCTTCCGTGCCAGCGACCGTCTCCCATTGCCTCCCGAGCCCAGCCTGGTCGATGAGGTCCAGCAGGACGAAGGCGCCGAGAAGATCTCCAACCTGGGCATGCTGGTGTCGCGAATCCAGGGGCACGGTCGCGCGGCCCACGAAATCTGGCTGCCGCCGTTGGATGACGCGCCGACCCTCGATCAGCTCATCCCACGCTCGATTCTGACCGGTGACTACAGTCCGGTAGCGAGTTTGCGCACTGCCATAGGAACAGTGGACCGTCCGTACGATCAGCGGCGCGACCCCATGGTGATCGATCTGTCCGGTGCCCGCGGCAATGTCGCAATTGTCGGTGGCCCCCAGTCCGGTAAATCGACCGCACTCCGTTCTTTGATCATGGGTATGGCGTTGACCCACACCGCAGAACAGGTGCAGTTCTACTGCCTCGATTTCGGTGGTGGCACGCTGGCGGGGATCGAGGGCCTCCCACACGTCGGTTCGGTGGCGGGGCGCCTGGATGTGGACAAAGTCCGCCGCACCATCTCGGAAATGACCACCATCGTCCGTCAGCGCGAAATGCGTTTCCGCCAACTGGGCATCGAGTCCATGGCCGACTTCCGCAGGCTGCGCGGTACGGATCCGTCGACCAGTCCTGCGGCCGCGGGCGCACACGAGGACCCGTTCGGCGATGTCTTCCTGGTGGTCGACGGCTTCGGATCGATCCGTCAGGACTTCGATGCCCTCGAACAGCCGATCATGAACCTTGCCACGCAGGGGCTCTCGTACGGTGTGCACGTCGTGATCGCGCTGAACCGCTGGGCCGAAGCGCGTCCCGCCCTCAAAGACCAGATCGGCACCCGCATCGAACTTCGCCTGGGTGACCCGATGGATTCCGATCTGGGCCGTCGTGTCGCTGCCATGGTTCCACAGGGCCGTCCGGGACGCGGTATGACTCCGGATGCAAAGCACATGCTGACGGCTTTGCCTCGTGTGGACGGGGACTCGAATCCGGAGAACCTCGGTACAGGCGTGGCAGATTCCGTAGCGGCGATCGCGCGAATGACTCCAGGTCGACCGGCGCGGCAGGTTCGCATGCTTCCGGAGTTGCTGACGCGCGAGGACGTTCTGCGCAGTCTCGGCAACTGGCCGGCAGGTGTGGACACCCGCCAGCCGAATCTGCAAATTCCGATCGGCTTCAACGAATCCGAGCTGGCACCGGTCCTGCTGAACATGTCCGAGCAACCACATTTCCTGATCTTCGGTGACAGCGAATGCGGTAAGACGAACCTGTTGCGCAACGTGATCCGAGGGATCCTCGAATCGAATGCACCCACACAGGCGAAGCTGATCCTCGGCGACTATCGCCGAACCCTACTGGGTGTGATCGAGACCGATCATTTGGCCGGCTACGCACCCTCCTCGGAGATACTCGAGAAGATGATGGCCGAACTCGCGGGTCTACTTCGCAAGCGGATGCCGGGCCCGGACGTGACTCAGCAGCAGTTGCGTGATCGTTCATGGTGGACCGGTCCCGAGGTCTATGTCGTCGTCGACGACTACGACCTGGTATCCACGTCCAGCGGAAACCCCCTGGGGATTTTGGCCGAGTTCCTCGCGCACGCAAAGGATATCGGCTTCCATCTGATCATCGCCCGGAGGTCGGGTGGAGCCTCCCGGGCACTGTACGAGCCGCTGGTGTCGAGGATGAAGGATGTGGGCACGACCGCTCTCGTCATGAGCGGTAACCGTGAGGAGGGCATCTTGCTGGCGGGCATCCGGCCGAGCGAAATGCCGCCGGGCCGCGGCACGCTGGCCACGCGCGCGGGTACCAGCCTCATCCAAACGGCATGGAGCCCGGAATGATTGTGGACAACCCGTCTGCCGGATGGCACGCTAGGTGCCAATTGGACACTCTCGGTCAGTGGCAGCTGTCCGATGTCGAAGGGGGAGGTGGCAAACCGTCAATCATGACGTATGACCGTTTGAGTAGCCGATCGCTTGGTCTCGCACGGTCGGATCGGGATAGGTGGTTGGAACCGGCAGCGCTCGAGCTGCGTCCAACTCTCATGTAGGGACCACCACTGCCGTCATCAGCAGGCGACGGTGAAGAAACCAGAGGAGCTTATTATGGCGCAGTCATTCAATCTCGATGGTGGAAAACTCGATACGTTCATCAGTGAGATGAACCAGCTGCACTCCACTATCGAGGGGCACGTGAACACCGCGCGGTCCAGCGCAGCGGACTTGGCGCATCATTTGAAGGGCGGGGCCGGCGATGCCCTGCAGGCGACCTTCGAACGCTTCTTGGATGCAGCGAAGCGAATGAACGACAGTCTCCTGCAGAATGCCGACAACCTCCAGGATGTCAACAAGAAGTACGGCCATGTCGAGATGGATCAGCTGCACCACCTCAAAGAGGTGGATTCGCTGCTGAACATGTGAGCCTGGACCTCGCTCGATCATCCTGAATACGTACATACACAAGGGGAGAACTAATGGCCGACTTCGGTTCGATCTCATATAACTTCGGTGGTATCAACGACGGCGGTAGCGAGCTCCATACCGTCGCCAAGAACATCACCTCCGAGCTCGAGGACATGGAGCGCAAGTTCCAGGCGTTCATGAGTGAAAACTTCGGAGGTGCCGGTGCCGAGGCGTTCCAGCAGGTCCAGGTCAACTGGAGCCAGCAGTCGAATGAAATGTCTGCTGCGCTCGCGCAACTCGGCGTCAAGACCATAAACGCTGGTGAGGCGATGCAGGGCGCGGATATTCTGGCTGCGAAGATCATCGGCGGCTGATCACGGGGCTGTCGAAAGGGCTGGCCGCATTCCCGATCGAATGCGGCCAGCTCTTTTGTGTCGCTACCCTGGTCTCTCTCCCGCGTTGCTACATCCATTCACTGTTGGCGAGTAACGCGTACTGTGCGGCTGCGCGTTGCTGCGCGTCGTCGAGCTGGCGGCTCCACGTGACGGCCACATAATTCCGGTACTGCACAGCGCAACTGAACTGTCGATAATAGCCGTTGTCGGGAAGCTGTTTGCATTTGGAGTTCGGAAGGTTCTTCGGTGTCGAGCGGGCATCGGGTTCGGTCAAGAGCTTGTCGTAGGCGTCGCGTGCGGAGGATTGGCCGGCACTGCGATACACGACGGCGCCACCGTCGACATTCCTCATTATGCCTTTTCCGAACGCCTGTGCATTTCCTCCCGAATTGAAATCCCTCGACATCAGGCTATAGGCATCCGAAACGGCGAAACGATCGATACGTGTGGATTCGTAGAGCGTTTTCGCTTCGGCCCTATCGGTTTGAAGTTGCAGAAATCCGCGCTCCTCGTATGTGCCTAGCGAGCCGTTACGAGGAAGGTAGTACTGGTTCGGATTGATGACCCTTCTCATCATGTCGTCAGTGCCCGGTTCCAGCCTGAGCACTTGCTCGGCTGTCAAGGGCGACAGGGAGTCGAGCATCGGCAACTGCTTGTCGTACGTCTTCTCGACGAGACTCGTGAGACTGTCCAGTTTTCCATCCGGTGTCTGCACGAACGTGCTGACTACATATTGACCGCGGGCAACCACCGAGCCGATCGTCGGCGTTCCGGGCTGCCAATGGGAATGAGCTTCTGGATACTTCCCGAGGTGCACGGATTGGTTTCTATCGGGTGCCACATCGAAGTCCGCCTTCTCGATGTCCGAGGCGGCGCGATTCGCGCTGTCGCTGCTCGGAAACTGCATTACGGCGAGCGTGATCAGCGTGGCAGACGGTATAGATTGGCCCGTCGGGTCCGGCTCGCGGTCGCTACTTCCGGAGGCGAAACCGAACATCGGCTTGTACTGAACTGCCGCGGCAGCACCTGCTTTCGACAGGACTCGTTCGAAATCCCAGCTCTTCTCCAAATTCTGAGCCCCGGTGCCGTATTTGAGATTCGGATCTACATCGAGGCCGGTTACCAGGTGATTCATCAATCGAATTTCCGCCAGCGCCGAGCCGTTCTCTACAGTATGGCTGTATTCCTGATAGGTATCGATGGGTTCGATCGGATATTGTCCAATATCAAGGTGTCGGACATCGATCTCTCCGGCCACCGGGAAACCGGACCTGACGTCGCCGCAACCCGTCACGGTGACCAATGTGGCAAAAGTTAGTAGCAAAGAGCGTGAGAGTTTGCTCATGAGGGCTCGATTCATGACAGGGTTCCGCAGCTAGTTCGAGTTCTCCAGGATCGCGTATTGAGCGGATGCCCGCTGATGAACGTCGATGAGCTGGTTGGAACTGACTTCCGAAACATACTCGTCGTAGCGGAGATAACAGCGGAATCTGAATCTCCCGTAATCATCGCCCCGGTATTCATAGCATCGAATCCAAGGGAGATTCTTGGGCGAGCCGACCAGTCGATCGAGCTTCTCCGGCGAGGAGTGGGCAACGAGCAGCTTCTGCGCGGCGGCGGCGTCTTTCGCGCGATAGAGGCGGCTCCCGTTACTGGCCATCCAATCCATTCCGGTTGCGGCAAACAATTCGGCATCAGCGCCGGGATCCGATGACATATGAAGCGCGGCGTGCCGGTCGTAGAATCCAGGTGCGTCCTTGGCGCTGTCGGTTGGTGAGCGGCGCAGTGTTCTGCCGAGCAGGTTGTCGTGGTCGACCGGCGCCGTGGCGAGTTGTTCGGGAGGGGTCGACGTGAAGCGGTCTATCGCAGGAGTAATTACCGCCAGACTTTTGGTGGTCAGCTCGGTCAACTCCGCCCGCGATTCTTCGTGCAATTTATTCTTTGCGCCGTCCGAAACGCTCGAATAGATGACGAATCGGCCATGCGGGGTATACGAATGCAGGTATTCTTCACCGGGAACCCAGTAAGCCAGTGTATCGGGGCGCCCGTCGATGGATACCGGCTGAAAATCCATTTCGGGCGATCCATGTATGTGATCCGAAAGCGTGCGATCGTACAAAGATCTGGCTGCGCGCGTCGCAGAATCCTGATCAGTGAACAGAAGTACCGAGTACGAAATCGTCTGGGCTATTCCGAGGTCCTTCTCGGACCTTCCCCATGTGTAGTAACCCGCGATGAATCCTTTTGTGTCGTCATCCAGATTCTCGGAGTCGATGCCCGCGATCGACGGGTCCAGCCATGCGTGTACGTCGGAATCGGTGACACCGGTCTGGAACTTGAAGCGGGGATCGATTTCCATCGCGAGAGGAGCGACGCTACCGAGCCGCTGTCCCTCCATGATCCTGGCCCGGGCAGGGTTCGGGCTTCCGATCTTGCCTGGTGACGTGGTGAAACTGCCGACGTCGAGGTCGCTCACGCTGACATGTGGAGACGGATCTATCCGTTCGGAGTCTCCTTGGCCGGAGCCGCATCCGGCGCTGAACGCAACGACGACCGCCAGCAGCGTGGCTGTCGGCATACTCGGCTTTCGCAATATCCCTCCCCATACATTTTCCTGCCATCTCCGCGGATGAAATGCAGTCTGCGGTTTGCTTTGCTCCTACCGCACGCGGTCGTGCAGCAATGGCACCAGCTTGGTGAGCATGGCCTGCTCGGAATTCGCACCCCAATTGCGAATCGCCGCAACGGTGGAAGCATCGTCGAGTGGAACGACAGTGGCGCGTGAGCTGGTCAGCTGGAAAGGCAGCCCCAGAAGCCCTCCGCCTCCGGCGCTCTTGTCGCTACGTACCGCGAGAACGTAGCTGTCGTCCGAGAATTTGAACGCGTCGTAGTCCGTGTCCGAAATCGGCCGCGGCGACGGCTCGTCCCCCTTCTTCGAATAATTGAGGTTGTACACGAACCCCAGGTCCTCGAGGAATTTCGTCTGCGGCGTGCCCTCCAGGTAGATGGCGAGTTTGCCGTCGTTGGTGACATCGACGATCGTGATGGTTTTGCCCGCGAACGTCGGATTCGCTTCGCGCGCTTGTGCAACCGACGTGTACGCCGCTGCCGCGGTCGTCGTCGCGGCGGCCGATGCCGAGGTGGTCGCCGGCCCCGTCCCGCCCGAATTGCCCTGGGTTGCCCACACTCCGATGCCGGCGGCCAATCCTACGGCGACGAGTGCTCCGACTCCGCCGAGGAGCAAGGGTTTGCGGCTCTTGGGTTTCGGTTCGAGGAGGCGGGAGAGGTCGGGGTCGGGGCGGTGGCCGGTTTGGGTG